>CAMVOY010000005.1 GCA_947169235.1 uncultured Lachnospiraceae bacterium
TCATAGGATTTCTTGGGTTTTTACGGATAATACAGTCATTGGGATTGCGAAATAGGACAATGGGTGGTATAATGAAAAATGCTGAAGGTTAATGATGGAGAAAAGCAATTATTCGGTTCAAACACATGGATACACTGATAAGGAGGGCAACATGATCTATATCGTGGCTATCGCTCTGGGAGCAGCGCTGATGGTGACGAATATCGTCCGGTATATCCTGTTTATCAGAAAAACCAAGGACGTTCTGTCATCCGGAGACAAAAAGGATATCGTATGGGAATACATTTCCCTAGTTTTACTCATATTTTTCCTGATTGGATACATTCTTGTTGCAGTTTTAGGCAATCCGGATGCGATTATGGCAGGTATACTGCTCGGCGGTAGCATTTTTGTAGCAATCGTGCTGACTTTGATGATCCGGCTTGTGAAGACAACTAAGATGAATTCTCTTGATATAGCAGAGACGCTTATAGGTGTTGTCGATGCCAGAGACCCCAATCTGAAGGGGCATAGCCGGTATGTACAAAATCTGACGATGCTGTTGTATGAATATCTTCCTGCATCAAAAAAGATCGGGATCAATGAACTGAGCCTTGAGTATGCGGCACTGATGCATGATGTCGGGAAACTTGGGATTCCGGAGAGCATCCTGAACAAGCCGGCTAAGTTGGATGATGAGGAGTGGAAAGTGATGAAGACGCATCCTCGGGTAGGCGTGGAGATACTGAACTCCCTGCCGTCGTTCCGCGAAATCCTTCCCTGGATCGAGTATCATCATGAGCGGGTTGACGGGAAGGGATATTATAGCATCCCCGGAGATGAGATCCCATATCCGGCCAGGGTGCTGGCGGTGGCAGATACATATTCAGCAATTACGATGAGACGATCCTACAAGGATCCGAGAACGCATGAGGACGCGATCCGGATTATGAAGGAAGTGGCCGGGACGCAGCTTGATAAGGATATTGTTGATATCCTGTGTTCAATCCCGAAAGAAAAACTGATGGCGTGCGTACCGGATACGGTTGAAGTATAGGCTTTCATATAACTTCCATTTAGAAGCAGGCAGGTGACCGCTATGGTTTACCTGCCTGTTTAATTTATAGACACACAATCATTGACACAAATCAAAACTTTTAGTAATATATAGTTATACTTTGTTTACATCAGAGCGTGAATATGATACATTGTGGAGGATGAACGTGAGTACATTTATTAGAAAATGCCGGGAACGAAGTCTGCCGATTCAAGAATATAGATATCGTTTGTCTTGCAACATCAGATGGTGGATATGTACCTTTGATCAGAAGCTTCCGTTCGCAGGGAAAGAGGGTTGTTGTTATCGGAGAGGAAAAAGCACCCCGGAGACTCCGTGAATCATGTAGCCAGTTTATCAGAGTTTGATTGACTCATAGAGGAGTGTCCTCCGTTCGAAAAACACCGCCGTACCTCGCGAGGGTATGGCGGTCTTTTTTGTTTGATCTATCTACCTCTCTGAGTCAGGCTACTTTTACTACGACCTTCTTAGCAGCCTCTGCTCCCAAGCTCTTTTTGAGAACCTTCTTGATAAGCTTGACTTCAGCCAGCTGTGTAGTATAATATCACATAAGTAACCTGATACTTAAAAGTGCATATACTAGCAAAGGAGCAAAACTATGGATATACAGGAAGCGATACTGGCGAGACACTCAGTGCGCCAGTATAAAAATGAGCCGATAGAGGGACCGGTCAAAGAAAAACTGGAGGGCATCATCGGGGATTGCGAAAAAGAGAGCGGACTTAAGATCCGCCTTATCACCGATGATCCGGAGTGTTTTGATACGTTTCTGGCGCACTACGGTAAGTTCAAAAATGCGGTGAACTACATCGCATTTGTGGCAGATAAATCAGATCAAACCGCAGACGAAAAAGCCGGATACTATGGTGAAAAGATCGTCCTGGAAGCGCAGATGATGGGACTCAACACCTGCTGGGTGGGCGGTACATACGGAAAAGGCAAGTGCAAGATTGATAAAAATGCGGGAGAGAAGATCATCTGCGTCATCGCTATCGGTTACGGAGAGAATGAAGGTCAGGCCCATAAATCAAAAACTGTGGATAAGATATGTGACATCTCACCGGACGATATGCCTGTATGGTTCAGAAATGGTGTGAAAGCCGCACTGATGGCACCGACCGCGCTTAACCAGCAGAAATTCAGGATCGCGCTTGACGGAGAAGAAGCGATCATAACAACTAAACGAGGGGCTTTTACCAAGGTTGACCTTGGTATCGTAAAGTATCATTTTGAAGTGGTAAGCGGTCATAAATGTCGTTGAACACACGTCGATCGACGCATTTTTTCTTGACGTAGGGTGTCTGAAATAGTATAATGATCATTGGAGTTTTGTGCAGTAAATCCATATTATTACAGACATGGAGGTAGCCATAAATGAGATCGATCAGAGTAAAGATCATCGCAGCAATTCTGATTTGTGCAGTTCTCGGCGTAGTCGCTGTCGGAGCCATCAGTATCGTGAACTCAGGAAATGTAGCCAGACAGGATGCCGAAGAAAAAATGAAAGCAGTCTGTGCGGAGCAGGCAGAGAAGGCTGATACGCTGATCTTAAAAATAGAGCAGTCTGTGAATACGCTTTCAGAGCTGGTCATGAAGAGGATTGATACCAATCAGTTCAGATCAGATAAAAAATACGCCGACCAGCTGACACAGACAATAAAGGGCGACACCCTTACGTTTGCTAACAATACAGAGGGTGCAATATGTGCTTATGTCAGATACAATCCCGAATACACCAACCCGACATCGGGACTTTTTTTCACAAGGAACTCTCTTGAAGAGGAGTTCGAGAGTGTGACACCGACCGACTTTTCTCAGTTTGATCCGAGCGATCTCGAGCATGTGGGCTGGTATTACATCCCTGTTCAGAACAAGGCTCCGATCTGGATGGATCCATATCTGAATGCAAATGTAAACATATATATGATCTCATACGTGGTTCCTATTTACGATGAAAAAGGCGAGTCGATCGGTATCATCGGAATGGATATCGATTTCACCCTGCTCGATGACCTTGCAAAGAACGTTAATCTGTATAACTCAGGAAAGGGATACCTTGTGAATGCAGCAGGAAACGTTCTTTCCGATGACGTACTTGAGACAGGCGCTGATTTCGCCACGAAGGACGGAATGAGCGAGGTCGCTGCAGCGCTGAAGGCAAATCAGAATGTAATGGAGCCGATGAGCTTCACTGATTCTGAGGGTGGCAAGGAGACCTGCTACATGCTGCTTTCCAACGGCATGAAGCTCGGTGTCATAGCTACTGCGGCTGATATAAATGAAAATGCGAAAAAGCTTCAGCTCACCATCCTTATAGTAGGAGTGGTAGTTCTCATCATAGTGATAGCGATAGGATTCCTCATCTCGATGACTATCACGAGACCTCTCAAGAAGCTTACCGGAGTGATTGATGACACGGCCAATCTCCGCCTGAAAGATAATCAGGTCACAGAGAAACTGGCCAAGGGACATGACGAGCTGGCTACCATGGCAAAGGCGATACTTAAGATGAGGACCGCGCTTGCTGAAATGGTTGCGAACATGCAATCTATCCAGGTCACGATAACAGACGCTACATCCGAGCTTGATGGTATCATGCAGGATAATAACACGATGAGCGAGGATAATTCGGCAGTACTCGAGGAGCTCTCTTCGAGCTTTGCTGAGACGGCAGCGGATGCTACGCGTATAAATGAGCAGATGTCCGGAGCGAAAGGAAACTCCGAGCAGATATACGAACTTATCGATGAAGGACGTACGGCAGCGGATGATCTTGCCGATAAGGCAAAAGAGCTCGAGTCGTTTGCAGAGACTTCAGCCAACAAGCTTCGTGATATGTATGATACGATCCTTGCGGAGGTCGCAGAGGCGACAGAGCAGTCAAAGGCTGTTGAGAGGATCAACGAGCTCACGACCAATATCCAGTCGATATCAGGTCAGACCAACCTCCTTGCGTTGAACGCTTCCATAGAGGCTGCAAGGGCCGGAGAGGCAGGCAAGGGCTTCGCGGTAGTCGCATCAGAGATCGGAGGATTGGCTTCACAGACATCAGAGACTGTCGGACATATCGATGAGATCGTGGTTCAGGTCAACACAGCCGTGACGAATCTGAGAAAGTGCATAGAGACGACTACCAAGTTCCTCGGAGAGACAGTGCTCAAAGATTATGAGTCCTTCGAGAAGGTAGGAAAAGACTATGAGCGTGACGCTCAGGTATTTATAAATATGATGGGCAATATCGGAGAGGCAACATCAGAGATGGCAGCAAGTATCTCGGATATCTCCGGAGCCGTCGAAAACATCAGTGATGTGATCGGCAAGTCCGAAGATGCCGTACACACCGTAGCAGAGAAGTCCGTAAATGTTACGACATCTACAAGCGAAGGTTATGTACGACTCAAGGATAACGAAGAGAGTATGAATCAACTTGGAGAGATCATATCGAAGTTCGAAGTATAAAAATGCTTGACAAGTGTAAAATAATGTGATACACTTTGCTAAACCGTTGATGAAGAGTAAGTAGGTGAGACCGACCTGTATGAGAGAGTTGCCGATGGTGAGATGGCAGCACAGAGTTCCTCAGCCGAATGGACTTCAGAGGGCGACCTGAAAGCTAAATGCGAGTATGGGAGACGGAGTAGTTTCTCCGTGATCAAAAACAGCATATGATAGTATGCGTTGAGTGGATGATTTTATCATCAAGCCGGGTGGCACCGCAGGTATTGAATTTCAGACCTGTCCCAGCAGTAACTTTTGTTTACTGTGGGGCAGGTCTTTTTGCGCGAAAGGCGCGAACCTGCCCACAGGGTTCGCACCGTGAATACATAGAAAACGGAGGGGAAAACCATGATTAAGGAAGCAATCGAAAAAATCGTAAACAAGGAGGATCTCACCTATGACGAGGCGTATGCCGTCATGAACGAGATCATGGGAGGCGAGACATCTCCCACGCAGAACGCGGCATTTTTATCGGCTCTGTCGACCAAGAGTGCAAGAGCTGAGACCACCGACGAGATAGCGGGATGTGCAGCGGCCATGCGTGACCATGCGACCAAGGTAGATACCGGCATGGATATATTTGAGATCGTCGGTACCGGAGGCGACGGAGCGGGAAGCTTCAACATCTCCACGACCTCGGCACTCGTAGCTGCCACGGCAGGCATGAAGGTTGCCAAGCACGGTAACCGTGCGGCATCATCGAAATGCGGAACTGCTGACTGCCTGGAGGCGCTCGGTGTAAACATCGACCAGTCCCCGGAAAAATGCATCGAACTTCTGAACGAGGTTGGAATTTGCTTCTTTTTCGCGCAGAAGTATCACACATCAATGAAGTACGTAGGCGCCATCAGAAAAGAGCTTGGATTCAGGACTGTGTTTAACATCCTCGGACCTCTGACGAATCCGGGAACTCCTACCATGCAGCTTCTCGGTGTGTATGATGAGTATCTGGTAGAGCCTTTGACTCAGGTCCTTATCAGTCTCGGAGTGAAGCGCGGTATGGTCGTTTACGGGCGCGACAAGCTGGATGAGATATCGATGAGCGCACCGACCAAGGTCAGCGAGATCAGAGACGGCTGGTACCGTACGATGGTCATAAAGCCCGAGGATTTCGGCTTGAAGACATGTTCCAAAGATGACCTTAAGGGTGGAACTCCGGAGGAAAACGCGGAGATAACAAGGTCCATTCTTTCAGGCAAAGAAAAAGGACCGAAGCGCGACGCGATCCTATTGAATGCAGGTGCATCCCTTTATATAGGAGGGGTTGCGGGCACATTTAAAGACGGTGTGAAAAAAGCCGCAGAGATACTGGACTCGGGAAAAGCGATTGAAACTCTTGAGAGATTCATAGAGGTGAGCAACAGATGACGATACTTGATGAGTTGGCCGAATATGCTTCGGAGAGGGTAAAAATATCAAAGACAAACACTCCTCTTAACACCGTCAGAGACCGTGCTGAAAAGCTTGGAAAAGCAGATGCATTTGCGTTTGAAAAAGCTCTGAAAAAGGACGGGATATCTTTTATATGTGAGTGTAAAAAAGCATCCCCGTCAAAGGGAGTAATAGCTGAGGATTTTCCGTATCTTCAGATAGCAAAAGACTATGAAAAAGCGGGAGCTGATGCGATATCAGTTCTTACCGAGCCAAAGTGGTTTTTGGGGAGTGATGCTTACTTAAATGAGATCGCAAATGCAGTTAAAACTCCGTGCCTCAGAAAAGATTTTACGGTCGATGAGTACATGATATATGAAGCAAAGTGTCTCGGTGCAAAAGCAGTACTTCTCATCGTATCAATCCTTGAAAAGCAGCAGATCAAAGCCTATCACGAACTTGCAGATGAGCTGGGACTCTCGGCACTGGTCGAAGCTCACGATGAAAAAGAGATAGAGACTGCACTTGATATCGGGGCGCGTATCATCGGTGTGAACAACCGTAACTTGAAAGATTTCACCGTAGATACATCGAACTCAAAAAGACTTCGTGAGATGGTCCCGGAGGATGTGGTCTTTGTGTCCGAAAGCGGTGTGAAGGATGCATCTGATGTAAAATCCTTATATGAAATAGGAGTCGACGCCGTGCTTGTCGGAGAGACACTTATGAGAGCCGAAGATAAAAATGAAAAGCTGAGAGAACTCAGAGGTGGATTATGACAGAGACCAAGATAAAGCTTTGCGGGATGATGTGCCCGGAGGATGTTAAAAATGCATCGGGACTTAATCCTGACTATATCGGAGTGATACTATCAAAGGGCTTTAAAAGAAGTGTGGATCCGGACGAACTCCCCAAGTTCAGAGAGGTGCTCGGTGAAGGCATACCGTTGGTAGGTGTATTTGTCGATGAACCGGTGAACTATATAACGTACATATCTCATATGGGTTTCATAGATGTTATACAGCTTCACGGTAACGAGTCTGACGAGGATGTTATAAGGGTAAAAAATCTGACAAAAAAACCTGTTATTAAAGCCTTTAAAATAACATCAAAAGAAGACGTAAAAAAAGCAGAATCATCACATGCCGACATAGTACTTTTGGACGCAGGTACTGGCACCGGAGAGCTTTTTGACTGGGAGCTGATAAAGGATGTAAAAAGAGATTATATTCTCGCCGGAGGGCTGGATTCCGAAAACGTTATTAATGCGATTAGTTTACTCCATCCGTATGGAGTGGATGTAAGCTCCGGGATCGAGACTGACGGAAAAAAAGATATGGCAAAGATGGTAGAGTTTGTAAGGAAAGGAAGGCAGGTATGACAAATCCAAACGGACGTTTCGGAGTGCACGGGGGGCAGTACATATCCGAAACACTTATGAATGCTGTGATAGAGCTTGAAAAGGCTTATGATCATTTTAAAAATGACAAGGACTTTCAGGATGAGTTATCCACACTTTTTAACGAATATGCAAACCGCCCTTCGCGTCTGTACTATGCGAAAAAAATGACAGAGGATCTGGGCGGCGCAAAGATCTATCTGAAAAGAGAGGATCTTAACCATACCGGTGCACACAAGATCAACAATGTTCTCGGGCAGGCTCTGCTTGCTAAAAAAATGGGGAAGACCAGACTTATTGCGGAAACGGGAGCCGGGCAGCACGGAGTCGCTACGGCGACGGCAGCCGCACTTATGGGTATGGAGTGCGTGGTATTTATGGGCGAAGAGGACACCAAAAGACAGGCGCTTAATGTATACAGGATGAAGCTTCTCGGAGCCGATGTGATCCCTGTTACGAGCGGTACTGCGACACTGAAAGATGCGGTGAGTGAGGCTATGAGGGAGTGGACATCACGTATCGATGATACTCACTACTGCCTGGGTTCTGTTATGGGGCCCCATCCCTTCCCTACCATCGTCAGGGATTTCCAGGCTGTCATATCAAAAGAGATCAAAGAGCAGATTCTCGAAAAGGAAGGCAGGCTTCCCGATGTGGTCATGGCCTGCGTGGGCGGCGGTTCAAACGCTATCGGAAGCTTCTACCATTTCATAGAGGATAAGGAAGTGGAGCTTATCGGATGCGAGGCAGCCGGACGCGGTGTGGACACCTTTGAGACCGCTGCGACAGTCGCAACCGGACGGCTTGGTATTTTTCATGGAATGAAGTCCTATTTCTGTCAGGACGATGACGGCCAGATCGCACCGGTTTACTCGATCTCTGCCGGACTTGACTATCCGGGAGTGGGACCGGAGCATGCGTATCTTCACGACATCGGCAGAGCGAAGTACGTCCCGATCACGGACGATGAGGCGGTGGAGGCTTTCGAGTACACATCCAGAACAGAGGGGATCATACCGGCCATAGAGAGCTCGCACGCCATCGCACATGCCATGAAGATCGCACCGAAGCTTGATAAAGACAAGATCATAGTTATAACGGTATCTGGACGCGGTGACAAGGACTGTGCGGCCATCGCCAGATACAGAGGGGAGGATATCCATGAGTAAGATAATAAACGCGTTCAAGGACGGAAAAGCATTTATCCCGTTTATAACATGCGGAGATCCTGATATCGAGACCACCGAAAAAGTTGTCAGGGAGGCTGTGAAAAATGGCGCGGACCTGATAGAATTGGGCATCCCGTTCTCTGACCCGACGGCCGAGGGACCTGTTATACAGGAGGCGAATCTCAGAGCGCTCACAGGCGGCGTAAAGCCTTCTCATATCTTTGATATGGTGAGACGACTTCGTAAGGATATAGATACTCCCATGGTCTTTATGACTTATGCAAACGTTGTGTATTCAAACGGCGCGGAAAAGTTTATTTCCACGTGTGAGGAGATAGGTATAGACGGGTTGATCCTGCCTGATATCCCGTACGAGGAGAAGGAGGAGTTCCTCTCGATATGTGAGGCTCACGATGTGGATCTGATATCTTTCGTAGCTCCCACATCGGAGGATCGTATCGCTATGATAGCGAAGGAATCAAAGGGATTTCTGTACATAGTATCGAGTCTCGGAGTGACGGGGACCAGGACAGAGATCACGACCGACCTTGATTCGATAGTCAAGGTTGTCAGACAGAACACTGATACCCCGTGTGCTATCGGATTCGGTATATCCACCCCCGAGCAGGCGAAAAAGATGGCGCAGATATCGGACGGTGCCATCGTCGGATCTGCCATCATAAAGCTTTTAAAGCAGTACGGCCGTGATGCCGCACCATATGTGGGTGAATATGTAAAACAGATGAAGGATGCAGTTTCTGCTTAAAATGAAGGGTTGAATTCTGATATGTTCATGTGATATAATGGACATTATCAGGGAGGCCCGAATGGATAATTTTTCAAAGAATCAAACAAACGATTATTTTATAAAGAAGACATTGCAGCGATACATGGTGCCGACTATTCTTGCTATACTCGGTACGACGGCGGTTCAGTTTATAAACACGCTATTGGCCGGAAGGTATCTGGGAAATCAGGCACTTACTGCGATGAATCTTCTCAGTTCATTTACGTTTTTATTTGCCATGTTTGGCTGCTTGATCAATATCGGCGCCGGCGCTAGGGCTTCTGTTTCCATGGGTCAGGGAAACGAAACTGAAGTCGGAGAGTATGAGACTGTCGCGTTTATCGCTTCGCTTCTCATGCCGGTGCTGACATCGGTGTTGATCCTTTTTTTTCTCAAACCGTTCATGTTTTTCATCGGGTGCGATGAGGCTCTTTTTTCGTTCATGAAAAGCTACGCCCAGATCATGTTGGCGTTTGGCTTTCTGACGACGATGATGTATTTTCCGTTCAATTTTTTACGACTTGACGGACGTACTCAGATCCCGATGTTCATTTTTATCATGATGGGTGTTGTCGATGTGGTCCTTTTGATCATTTTTCTTGAGAACGGATGGGGGCTTGATGGTGTGGCCTGGGCTACGGTCATCAGTACGGCAGTTGCCGATATCGTCGGTGTAGTTATCCTGTTTTTCGGGAAAAAAAGACAGTTTGGTCCCCAAAAGGTCAGGTTCAAACGTGCCATCGCACTTTTGATGGTAGTGTGCAGAGTGGGAGCTGCATCGGGACTGAACAACCTTTGCAACATGTTCAGAACTCTGGTTATGAACTTTTTCGTGTTGAACTATCTTGGTACTGATGCGGCGAGTGCGTTTGCCGTGGCTTGTTCCATCATCGCTTTTGCGGCGGCATCGGTGTTTGGATGCGGGCAGACGGTGGCACCGTTGGCCGGCGTGTTTTACGGAGAGAGGGATTATGTCAGTATCAGGTTGCTGATGAAGAGTACACGCACTTACTCATTTTGCATACACGGGATCATATTTGTGATCATCGCACTGTGTGCGGGGCCGATAGCTGAGTTTTTCGGAATACATGACGCTCAGGTGCTATCAGATGCCTCGTTTGCCATATGTATGGCAGCACTCAGCCTGATCCCTGCGGCGATAGTAAATGTTTATATCTTTTTCTACACAGCCATCGGTGAGAACAAGATCGCACTTATTTTGACATTTTTAAGGGCATTTTTACTGGTGGTGCTTATCTCGATGCTTTTCTTTGTCACGGGAGCGGGAAAGTGGTATATGCTTGCATTCCCGATAGCAGAGATTGTAAGTGTGGGTTGTATGATCGCGCTTGCTGCCATGAAACGCAAAAAACATCCGAAACTCAAGGGTGTGCTGCTACTCAAAGAGGAGCAAAAAGAGGGCGAGATCATATACTCATTCTCCGTTCAGGGAAGTACCGAGGGAGCTGTTTTGGCCTCGGAGCTTATGGAGATGTTCTGTGAGAAAAATGATATCGACCCGAGATTTGCGATGAGTCTTCCTTTGGCACTTGAGGAGCTCCTTGTGATCATGAACGAGCACTGCCTGGGCGGTGATGAGAAAAAGTTTGCCGACGTTAGGATGATGGTAGATGAAGAGGGAATAGTTTTTCGTATCAGATGTGGGGGTCCTAGTTTCGATCCGATCAAATGGTATCGTGACAAGGTTGACAGGATGACTCCGGAGGAACTTTTGGGGGATGAATCTCTCGGTATCCGTCTGATAACAAAAAAAGCAAAGAATATCGTGTTTAAAAGAACGCTGGGAGTAAACAATCTTATCGTTCAGCTGTAAAGAGGAGAATAGATGGGGAAAAACACTGATAAATATAAATCCGTATCGATCGTTTTGAAAAACTCAAAGACCGGTATCGAAAAAGAGTTTATACTTCGTCCGTACAGGCCGGGGGATGAAGAGGGTATGGTTAAGTGTATCCGCTCGGAGTACGGAAACAGTTATTTTAAATCCTATTTTTATGACACATCCTGGATCAGAGAGCATGCAGTATCGGATGAGTATGATTTCTTTGTCGGAGAGGATGACGGAAGGATCGCGGGGATGGAGATATTTACCCGCTTTCCGAAAGTTGACAAATGCATTGAGCCGGCGTCGCAGATACTTGATAAAGATTATCGCAACTACGGTCTTTCCGTGGCACTGGTAAACTATACCTATGATATACTTGAGAGTATGGATATACCGTCGATATTTGTTCATGCGGTGACATTCCATAGTTTCACACAGGATACGTGTGAAAAAAGAGGCATGGTTCCGGTGGGGTTTCGACTCGGAAGATTTTTATCCGAAAAAATGGAAAACAGTTATCCGAGAGGAAGGTGTGATAAGCAGTCCGAGGGCATCATGATAGAGCCCGTAAGAAAGCTTCAAGCCGGCACGATCTACCTGCCTGATGAGCTGGCCTCCTTCGGAAGAAAGATATACGACAGGATCAAAGTAAAGTGTGAGATCAAAACAGCGGATGATAAAACCAAGGTGAGCATCCCCGATACGGGAGAATACAGGATCAAGGTCGACGAAGAGCAGGAGTTTATCGAGGTTTTGATAATCCGCGAGGGAAAAGACTTTGTCGAAAAAATGAAAGAGCTGGTAAGGACATATAAAGGAAAAGGATGCTATTCGATCCAGGTTGCTTTGTATGACGATACACCGATGGTGCTTAAAACATACGAAGAGTTGAAAAAAGAGGGGTATTTTTTTACCGGATTAAAACCTGTATGCGGAGAACGGGAGCAGTTTTTCATGCAGTGGGTGGATGACTGGAATCTTTGTATGGAAGATTATGATCTGACAGAATCTTTTGAAGAGATAAGAAGCGACATCGAAAGGTTTTATAAAAACAGATATACAGGATAAAGGAGGAAGCGTATGAAAAAAAGACGTTCATTAGGAGATAAGATATCTCGCGTGGCTATCATATTGACAGTGACTACTCTCGTTGTCGTGGCGGTAGTTCTGTTTGTGACCTTGTTCGGACTCAGGTCAACCTTTATCAATTCCAGCGAGAAAGCCGGCAAGGACGCGGAAGTGATCTCGTCCGAGACGGTAAAAAGGCAGATTGAGGACAGCCTTTTGCAGTCGGCGACGAGCAAGGCGGATCTGGCCGATAAAGCGTTGAAACAGTTTAGGATATCTGTACAGACGGTAGCGGACACCGTCACAAAGATGTATGAAAACCCTGATGAGTATCAGCAAAGAGGAGTGGCTCTTCCCGAACAAAAAAATGACGGCAAGCTCGCAGTACAGCTTCTCTACTCAAAGAAGACGGTTAAGTCCAGTGAGAGTGTAAAAAAAGAGCTCGGACTGATCGCAAATGCACAGGATACACTTTATGTCGAGAATAAAAATGATCCGAACATGGTATCTAATTATATAGCATCAAAGAGCGGTATCATGATCCAGGCCGATTATATCTCAGCGAAAAAGTTTGATGAAAACGGAAACATCATGCCGTATGAGGCCGATACAAGACCGTGGTATGTGGGAGCATCAAAAACAAAAAAGCCTTTCTTTACATCGCTGTCGCGTGATGCGCATACATCGGGCGTAGGAATCATGTGTGGCGTGCCGTTTTTCAAAGGTAAAGAGTTTATGGGTGTTGCCGGTGCGGGAATGTACCTTAACGAACTGCAGAAGGCAGTCCTCGATACCAAAGTCGGTAAAGACGGTTATGCTTGTATGATTGATGGAGAAGGAAAGGTGATATTCTCCTCGGGAGGCGGCGAAACATTTACGGATAATCTTGATAAGGTTACGGATTTGAGAGAGAATGACCAGAAGGATCTGGCAGAGCTTGTTACCAAAGCAGTGAAAGGTGAAAAAGGAGTAACGGTACTCAGCCTTGACGGTGAGATGAGTTATGTCGCTTATGCGCCGCTTGAGACGGTGGGCTGGACATTTTTCACTATCATCCCCGAAAAAGAGGTGGAGGCGCCGACGACAAGTCTTCTTAACTCACTTGAGAATTCGAAGGATCGTACGGTAGAGGAATCCAATTCACAGATAAGATTTGTATTTATCATATTGGCTGCGATCTTTATCATCTTAAACCTCCTGGCTGTCCTTTTTTCGAAAAAAGCCGGAAAGATCCTTGTAAAGGAGGTTGTCGTACTTACACAAAAGGTTGAGAATATCAAGGGAGATAATCTTGACTTCGAATGGAACGGCAAATCGGATGATGAGATACAGGTACTTGCCGAGTCATTTGGCTCTTTGACAGAGCGTATGAAGCGGTATATCACGGAGATCACGGAGATCACGGCGAAGGAGGAGAGGATAGCGAGTGAGCTCGCGGTGGCGACAAACATCCAGGGAAGTATGGTTCCTACAAACTTTGACGCTTATAAAGATAAAAAAGAGTTTGATCTGTATGCGTCTATGACTCCTGCGAAGGAAGTCGGCGGAGATTTTTATGACTTCTTCATGATCGACGATGATCATATAGCATTGGTTATGGCTGATGTATCAGGGAAAGGAGTGCCGGCTGCGCTCTTTATGGCGAAGGCGATGACCACTATCAGGACCAGGACAACGACGGGAGGATCTCCTTCAGAAATCCTGTCTGATGTGAATGACCAGATGTGCGAAGGAAATGAGGCCGAGCTTTTCGTCACTGTATGGCTTGTGATCATCAACCTCAAGACCGGAAAAGGAATGGCTGCGAATGCCGGCCACGAGCATCCGGCACTCAGGCACAAGGATGGTCAATTCGAGCTTGTCAAGTACCGTCATTCACCGGCGGTTGCAACTATGGAAGGCATGCCTTTCAGAGAGCATGAGTTCGAGCTTCTTCCCGGTGATACACTTTATGTTTACACGGACGGAGCTACCGAGGCAACTAATGCATCAGATGAACTCTTCGGTGAGGAGAGACTTACGGATGCGCTGAATATTAATCCGGATGCGGATCCGAAGGAACTTCTGAAAAACGTGGACGACAGGATCAGTGAGTTTGTGGCAGAGGCGCCGCAGTTCGATGACCTGACTATGATGGCATTCACATACCACGGACCTGAAGGAAACGGGGGCGAAGAATAAATGAAGGAATTGAAAATCGACGCAAAGGTAGAAAACCTCAATCAGGTGCTCGCGTGTATGGATGCTGAACTCGAAGCGGTCGACTGCCCCATGAAAACACAGATTGCTCTGGATATTGCAGTTGAGGAGATTTTTGTGAATATCGCACACTATGCATATGGTGCCGAGGGTGCGGGAGGCGCCGTCCTGCAGTTTGAGATAAGCCCCGAGGAGGCAATGATCACCTTTATCGATGAGGGAACGGCTTATGATCCACTTGCGAAGGAGGATCCCGATATCACGCTGAGTGCGGAAGAAAGACCTATCGGCGGGCTTGGCATTTTTATGGTGAAAAAGAGCATGGATGACGTGACCTACAGACGTGAGGATGATAAAAACATTCTGACAATACGCAAAAAATTGTAAAATCTATTTGCGTTTAACGGATAAATGTGGTATAGTATTTCACAGGGACGCGTGGTGGCGCGATGACCAGCTGATAAAGGAGGAAACAACTATGTTAAACATTTCAAAAGAGAAGAACGGAAGCGATCTTACACTTGCTCTGGAGGGACGTCTTGATACTACAACAGCTCCTGAGCTTGAGAATGTGGTTAAGAACGAGCTCAGTGGTGTTACCGCACTCGTTGTAGATATGGCAAAGCTTGAGTATATCTCGAGTGCCGGCCTGAGAGTGCTGCTTTCTGCACAGAAGGTTATGAACTCACAGGGCAACATGGTGATCAAAAACGCATCTGAGGATATCATGGAGATCTTCGACGTAACAGGCTTCACTGACATCCTGAATATCGAATGATCGGGCAAACCATAAAGTTTTCCTTGAAATTTAGCATTAAATAGGATATAATACCGTCTGTACATCTATGTACAGACGGTTTTTTTAGAAGGAGAGAAAGAAATGAGTAACGACATGATCGAAATCCGCTGGCACGGAAGAGGTGGCCAGGGGGCAAAGACTGCCAGCCAGCTGCTGGCTGACGCTGCTTTTTCGGCAGGACAGTATGTGCAGTCATTTCCCGAGTACGGACCGGAGAGATCGGGAGCACCGATAACGGCGTACAACAGGATTTCAAAGGAACGCTGCAACATCCATTCAAACATTTATGATCCGGACTATGTTGTGGTGGTGGATGAGACACTCCTTGAGAGTGTGGATGTGACCGCAGGTCTTAGCCCTGACGGGGCTATCATAGTGAATACGGAGAAGGATCCTGCCGAGATCCGTCCCCGTCTGAAGGGTTACACCGGCAGGGTATGTACGATAGACGCCAGGAAGATATCCATTGACTGCCTCGGAAAATATTTTCCGAACACGCCTATGCTCGCAGCGGTAGTCGCCGTCAGCGGATGCGTGGAGAAGGATTCGTTCCTCAAGGATATGGAGGCATCGTACTCACATAAGTTTGCAAAAAAGCCGCAGGTCATCGAGGGCAACTTAAAGTGCCTGCGCAGATCCATGAAGGAAGTTAAGGAGGAGGCGTCATGAGCAGTTTAAAAGCAGCTGATATCCATGAGGATATAGCTTGGCAGGATATGACTACGGGCTGTGAGATCTATGAGCCCGGGACATCCGAGCTTACCAAGACAGGTGAGTGGCGTTCCCGTACTCCGATCTGGGATCCGGATAAATGTAAGCAGTGCCTGATGTGCACACCGTATTGCCCGGATGCATCCATCCCGGTAGTCGGTGGCAAGCGCACTGATTTTGATTATGACCATTGCAAAGGATGCGGCATCTGCCTGAAGGTATGTCCGTTCCAGGCCATAGGATGGGAGGATGAGCGATGAGAGAGAGATTATCAGGGAACGAGGCCATCGCGACGGCGATGCGCCAGATCAATCCCGATGTGTTTGCGATGTTCCCCATCACTCCGTCGACGGAAATACCGCAGTATTTTGCACAGTATGTAGCAGACGGAAAAGTGGACACCGAGTTTATATGTGTTGAGAGTGAGCATTCATCACTTTCTGCCTGTGTGGGAGCAGAGGCAGCGGGCTGCAGAGCAGTTACCGCGACGTCATCAGCGGGACTTTCGTTCATGAACGAGGTTCTGTACGTAGCAGCATCTTCAAGATTGCCAATCGTGCTGGCTGTGGCATGCCGTGCACTCACCGGACCGATTAATATCAATCATGATTATTCTGACTCAATGGCAGAGAGAGATTCCGGTTTCATCCAGCTTTACGGTGAGAACAACCAGGAGGTATATGATAACTACCTTATGGCTCACAGGATCGCCGAGCATCCGGATGTGAGATTACCGCTCATGGTTTGCGAGGATGGTTTTATAACATCACATGCCCTTGAGAACATAGAGCTCGAGGATGATGCAGCAGTAAAGAAGTTCGTAGGTGAGTATCATCCGGAGAACTACCTTCTGAAGGAGGAGAACCCTCTGGCGGTAGGACCTTACGGAATCTCAAATTACTACATGGAGGCCAGAGTCGCTCAGGCAAATGCCATGATCAACGCGAAAAAGGTCATCCTCGATGTGGCTGCTGATTTTGAAAAGACATTTGGAAGAAAGTATGGATTCTTTGAGAGCTACAGGATGGACGACGCTGAGATCGCCATGGTCATCATCGGTTCCAGTGCGGGTACCGCAAAGGCAGCTGTTGATGAGCTCAGAGACGCAGGGGTGAAGGCAGGACTTATCAAGATCCGTGTATTCAGACCGTTCCCTGCCACAGAGATCGCGGAGGCGCTCTCTCATGTTAAGGCTGTAGCTGTGATGGACAAGAGTGAAGGATTCTCCGCACACGGCGGACCGTTGTTTGCAGAAGTTAGCGGAGCCATGATCAACGTCGATAACCATCCAAAGATGATAGATATCGTTTACGGCCTCGGCGGCAGAGACTTTACCGTCAAGGCTGCAAAGAGCGTATTTGACAAGCTGGCTGATATTGTTAAGACCGGCAAGATTGATTCCGTTTACATCCACATGGGACAGCGTGAGAAAGACGGATCGACAATGAGAGGGGAGGTGTGATTCCATGGCATATAATTTAAAAGCAGAAATGGCCAAGGAAGACCGCTTCCATGCAGGGCACAGACTCTGCGCGGGCTGTGGTGCCGGTATCGTATGTCGTGCCATGATGCGTGCGGTAAACCCTGAGGATCAGGCAGTCATCTGTAACGCGACAGGATGTCTCGAGGTATCATCCTTCCAGTATCCTTACACTGCCTGGAGTGATTCATACATCCACACTGCATTTGAGAATGCATCTGCTACGGCAGCGGGCGTAGAGGCCGCATATCAGTTCAAAAAGAAAATGGGTATCATACCCAAGGATAAAAATGTCAAGATTCTCGCGATCGGCGGTGACGGCGGAACCTATGATATCGGTTTCCAGTCGATGTCGGGAGCTTTTGAGAGAGGACATGACTATACGTATTTTTGTTATGACAACAACGCATATATGAATACAGGTACGCAGAGATCATCTGCCACACCGAGATTCGCATCGGCGACAACTACTCCGGCAGGTGTTGAGAGTGTCGGCAAAAAGCAGAATCAAAAAGATCTGACACAGATCATGGTAGCACACGGTTCACCGTATGTCGCACAGACTACACTCTTCGGTACCATGAAGGATTTCCACGAGAAAGCTCACAGGGCGATTTATACCGAGGGACCTACCTTTGTAAACGTGCTGACGCCTTGTCCGAGAGGATGGCAGTATCCGGCAGAGGATCTGAGGGATATGTGCCAGCTCGCGATAGATACCTGCATCTGGCCGCTTTACGAGGTTGTAGAGGGTGAGTATCATCTGACCTATGAGCCGAAGAAAAAGCTTCCCGTTGAGGAGTTTATGAAGCGTCAGGGACGTTTTGCACACTGCTTTAAGCCGGGTAATGAGTGGACCATTGAGGCGGCGCAGGAGTATGTGGATGCCAAGTGGGAAGAATTGCTGGATAAGTGCAACTAATTAGTGACTTGTCGCCGCGACGCAGATTGTTTTATCTGTCTGTGGTGGCACGCTTGCGCTTTTTTATCATACGTCACGTTGCACGCATGTAAAAGACACATGCTGCGCAACGACGTATGATACACATCCACCACAGTTACAGATTTAAACAATCTGCTGCGGGCTGAAAGAAGTAACACAGATAAGGAGGGATTTTATGGCTGAACAATTATTTACCAATACACATATTATTTCTTGGTTGCAGTATTTTTCGGCGAATACTGAGATCGACCTTGAGCATGTCAAAATACTCGATATAACAAGAAAAAATAAAAACTTAATACCTACTGTGGAGGCGCACAGATGCGTGCTCGTGTTTACCGAGGCCGGAGATATGGATATATTCTACAGGATGTGGAATGTCGGACTTGGGGACTGTGAGATCATTTATAATGAGGGATCTGAGCCTGAGGGTGAGGTTAAGAGAAACAAGGTTTCCGAGATGATCGATCGCGGGATCAATGCTTCCGCGGGTATGATAGTGTTGAATCCGAACGCGAGATCCACGATCAAGTTCGGTATGGATAATAAGAAGTTTTATTCGGGATCTGTTAAGTATGTCGGATCGGAGATCAGGGCAGTCATTCTGTCAAAGATGCAGATTGACGAGCACAAAAACTTCTGTACTATTTCAGCTGCATCAATTGCTATTGAGACAGCTGCAATGTTGGGGGATGGTGAGGTCATCGCTGTCGAGTACAAGGAGAGAGACAGAGAGACCATCGAGGAAAATGTCAATCAGTTCGGCCTTACCAACGTGACGATCATCGATCATGTAGGTGGGGATACGATGAGAGATCTACCTATTCCGGATACGACGATGCTTGTGGCATCGGCCAGCATGGAACAGGAGATCAAATATCTTTTGGAGATCAACCCGAATATGGAGTTTGTCATCTATACGCTTGATTTCCGTGTAGCTGCTTCGATGAATGATATCCTGGCGAAGTTCGGTATCACCGATACGACGATCATTCAGGTACAGGTATCAAAGCTCACATCGAAGAATGTATTTGAAAACCAGCCGTCACCGTGGATCATCACGGCAAAAGCAGGTGAGTGATTCTATTTCGATATGTTTCGATTGAATTTTGACACATTTACGTGTATAATAGAGAGCGGATGTCAGAAAAGGCATCCGCTTTTAACTATCAAATGAGGAATGTGCGAAGGATAGCACGGAATGGAGGAAGTAATGAAGTTCAGAAGGATTATGGGAAGTTTAGTTCTGGCACTTTCACTTGTTGCCGGTGTTGTAGGTACGGGCGCAACGAAGGCTGAGGCAAAGACTCAGACTTATACACTGCTTAAGGGTGAGAAGATCACTGTTTCCGTATGGGGTAGTGCTATCAAGTCTGTTTCCAGCTCAAGCGGCGCAGTTAAGGCAAAGAAGAGCGGAAGCTACAAGGCAACTATCACAGCTAAGAAAGGCGGGTCCGCAAAGGTTGTTATCCGCGGAAAGAACGGAAAGAGCCTTTCATATAAGATCAAGGTAAAAGTACCGAAGTTCAACTATACTGTTAAGTCAGTGTATGTATCTGGAAATCAGGTAAAGGTTACATATGAGGTAATAAATAAATCGGGCGTATATATCGATTCTATTAAGCCGATGTATCATATCAATGATATGAGCGGAAGCGAACTTAAATCTGATACAGCATATTTTTACAGACTTTTGCCGGGAAAGAAAGCATACTATACAGTAAGCTTTTATAACTCAACAGGAGCTTCGATTGGCGTTCCGACTCTGAGCGGATTCAAATGCAGTCGTGGTTATAACGCTTTCAAGTATAAGTATTCAAACGTAGCAAGCAAAGTAGCTATTACCGAGAAGTCAGGTGGACTTACAGTAAAGAATAAGACAAGTAAGAGTGTTGATGCATCTATTGACATCCTTTACTATGACGCATCGGGTCAGTTGATCGAGGTAAGTCAGAGATCTGCTTATCTGACATCCAAGGGAAGCACTACTATTTCAACTTATCCACCTACAGGTGCCGCAAGATCTGAGATGGTTGTAAGAGCGGTAACATCTAAGTATCTCGGATAATTTGAGTTTATGCTATAGTAATTGTGAGATTTTGAAAGGCGTTGCTTCTGCGACGCCTTTCTTCCTTTTTGCGATATTTATGTTGAATTTACACAAGTTTTATGGTATAATTCCATCATCTATGAGCAAAAGAAAGAATAGAAAGAAAGTGGGGAGTAAGAATGGCAACTATTAAACCGTTTCGCAGTGTGAGACCGCGTGAGGATGTAGCATCCAGAGTGGCTGCGCTGCCGTATGACGTGTACAACAGAGCCGAGGCAAAGGAAGAGGTTGAGAGAGAGCCTTTATCGTTCCTTGCGATAGACAGAGCGGAAACGAGTCTGCCTGACGAGGTGGATACTTATGATCCGCAGGTTTACGCACATGCAAAGGAGCTCTATCAGGCGAGACTTGATGAGGGAATCTTTATCCGCGATGAGGATCAGGCATACTACGTGTATGAGCTGATCATGGACGGACGTTCACAGATAGGTCTGGTGGCTGTAGCCTCCATAGATGACTATGTGAGCGGAGTGATAAAGAAACATGAGAACACCAGAGAAGACAAGGAAATTGACCGTATTACACATGTAGACACATTGGGTGCACAGACCGGTCCGATCTTCCTTGCATACAGAGATGATGCGACTATTGACTCGGTTATGGCCAAGTCAATGAAGCAGACACCGCTCTATGATTTTACCGCTCCTGACGGAGTGACTCATAGAGTGTGGAAAATAGCTGATGCCACTGATGTAGAAAAGATAGAAGAGACTTTCGAGGGCATCGATGCTATCTACATCGCTGACGGACATCACCGTGCGGCCTCTGCCGTAAAGGTGGGCCTGAAGAGAAGAGAGGCTCAGGCCTCGGATCAGGGAAAGATAAAAATGGGTGATATCGAGACCATGGAGGCAAATGAGGGCTCGAGAGTTGAGTCTGATTACTTTTTGTCAGTGCTTTTCCCTGAGGATCAGCTGAAGATAATGGACTATAACAGGACGGTCAAAGACCTGAACGGACTCAGCACGGAGACATTTTTTGCGAAGGTGAGAGAGTTCTTCAATGTTGAGGCTTCAGGCGAACAGGTTCGTCCTGATAAAAAAGGAACCTTCGGTATGTATATCGGAGGCCAGTGGTATAAGATATCCGCGAAGGAGGAGCTTTACAAGGGCAAGGATGCGGTGGCATCTTTGGATGTATCTATCCTTCAGGATTATCTGCTCGGACCGATACTCGGTATCGGTGATCCGAGGACTGACAAGAGGATCGATTTCATCGGAGGTATCAGAGGGCTTGATGAGCTCGAGAGAAGAGCTGATTCCGATATGAAGATATCGTTCTCCATGTATCCGACATCCATCGGCGAGCTTTTTGATGTTGCGGATGCAGGGCTTTTGATGCCGCCGAAGTCCACCTGGTTCGAGCCGAAACTCAGAAGCGGGCTGTTTATACATGAGATTTGACGCGTAAGCAACGAGCCACGCACATACATGTGTAGGACACGGCGGGAGTTTGCTCCCGCATGTGGCTTACACATAGTATGCACACGGCGACTGCCGTGCAACGAGGATCCCGCAGGGATCCGAGTGTGCGTGGCGAGTAGTGACGTGGCGTGTGTATGTTGATATGGAAGGAATTGCTGAAAGATGAGCCGAATGAGCAGATTTTTTTCGACTGATAATCCCGTCATGGTAACACTTTCAAGGATATTTGATATGATATGGGTGTCCTTGATATTTTTGGTGTTTAGTATACCTCTTATCACCATAGGCGACGCGATCACTTCGCTTTACTATGTTTGCGCAAAGGTGATCCGTCATGGGGAGGGGTATGTTTGGAGAGAGTTCTGGAGGAGCTTCAAGCAGAACTTCAAACAGTCCACCATCTATTGGCTGATCATAGTAGCGATATACTTCCTGCTTTGGTGGAATATCAACTACCTCGGGCTCAACTCGTCCACGAAGGAAGGAACGGGTGGAGTGCTCGCGGCTATATACCTCGTTATGATGATCGTACTGGCGATACTTACGCTGAATGTATTTCCGATCATATCGAGGTTTGACAACAAATTTATGATGACGATCAGATTTGGACTTTTCTGTACATTTCGTCACATATTGCACGGCGTGATCATACTTGCAATGGTTATCTTTGCCGCGCTTTTAACATATGTTCAGTGGGGTACGCCGACGATGTTCTTTGCTATAATCCTGCCCGGGCTGGTAGGGTTTTTGTCGACTTATCCGATGGAACACGTTTTGAAAAAATATCAACCAAAGAGAGAACTGGAATATGACGAGACCGGGACACCGATCCGCATGTGGTACGAAGAGTAACAGAGACAAAGGAGGCAAAATATGGCGATCAAAGTAGAAGACTTTATCCAGTGGCCGGAGCTGGAGGCTCTGGAGTACGCAGAATGTCCGAACCCTGAGCTGGTACTCGGTCCGCGTGCGGTAGATGCCAAGCATATGTTTGTCGGGGTATTTTTCCCGGGAATATCGGAAATCAAGGTGAAGGTCGTGGAGACCGGACGCAGTTATCCGATGAAAAAATACTCAAAGAGCGGATATTTTGCCGCTGTTGTTCCTGTGAAAAAGCTTCCGAGTCGCAAGGCTGACAGGGAAAAGATGACAGTTGATCAGTTCCCGAAATATCGTCTCATCGTGACGAAAGGCAAGGATACGCAGGAACTGATCGATCCGTATACCACCCCGTCTGCGATCGATGCGATGGACAGAAACAAGTTTGTAAACGGTATTCATGAGGATATCACATCTATTCTCGGTGCCAGAGTGTGCGAGATAGACGGTGTGAAGGGAACTCATTTTGCCGTATGGGCTCCGAACGCGAGAGCGGCGTCTGTTGTCGGTCCTTTTAATAACTGGGACAAGACCGCAAATCCGATGTCATTTTTGGAGGGCTGCGGGATATTTGAGCTGTTTATCCCGGGACTTAAGGCCGGAGAGAAATATCAGTTCAGGATACTTAATTCCGTAGGTAAGGATGTATATAAGACCGATCCCGTGGGACGTATGTTTGATCTGCGTCCTGAGTTCAGTGCGATCGTTTGTGATGATGACGACTATGCCTGGAGCGATGAAAAATGGATGAAGTCACGTGTGGATTATGATGTGAGAAAAGATCCGATGCTCGTGTATTCGTTCAGCCTTGCAGGGTTCGTTCTTCCGGATCCCGTATCAAAAAAGACCTGTCAGCTTCAGTTCCATGATTACAGGGAGATCGCTGACGATGTGTCTCAGTATTGTGAAAAAATGGGATACACCCATGTGAATATTCTTCCGATAGCAGAGCATCCGCTTGATCAGTCACTCGGATATCTGACAACGGGATACTTTGCGCCGACGTCCAGATACGGAACGCCGGAAGGCTTCAAATACTTCGTGGACAGCTTCCACAAAAGAGGTATCGGAGTCATAGTTGATTTCACTCCGTCGTGCTTCCCGAGGGATACACAGGGACTGGTTGAGTTCGACGGAACCTGTCTTTACGAGCATCTCGATCCGAGACAGGGCGTGCATCCGTTCATGGACACAAAGATCTATAACTACGGAAGAAGCGAGGTAGTGAACTTCCTCGTTGGCGCAGCTATGTACTGGCTCAACGAGTTCCATGTGGACGGTCTTCAGATAAATGATCTCGGCCCGATGCTGTATTGCGACTATGGTCGTCGCAGTGACGAGTGGGTTGCAAATATATACGGAGGAAACGAGAATCTCGAGGGCCTCGAGTTCCTTCGCAATCTGAACAATATGGTTCATGAATATGCTCCGGGTGCGTTTACTATCGGACATGATTCCGTGATCTATCCGGGACTCACCGACAGCACCGAAGACGGCGGCATAGGATTCGATCTCGTATGGAATGAGGGATGGAAGCATGATTTCCTCGATTATATGCAGACAGATCCTCTCTTCAGGAGCGGAAGACATGATACACTTACGCTCAGTATGGCATATCAGTATGCAGAAGAATACATACTCGGAATTGGCTGTGATGATGTAGCAGGAAAAGCAGGCGCGATGTATCACAAGATGGCGGGCATGCGTCATCAGAAGTTCGCTTCACTGAGACTCGCATACGCATATCAGCTGGTTCATCCGGGTAGAGTATTGAACTTCGCAGGTATGGAGTCGGGAGAGCTCGAGCCGTGGTATATCGGCGAGCCGCTCTATCACCACAGAGAGAAGAGTTTTGACTACAGAACGGGAATCCTTCCGATTGATTGGAAGGTTACCGATGAGCGCGAGGAGCATGAGAAGCTTCGCGGATATGTGAGTGTGATAAATGAGTTCTACAAGGCTCATCCGGCGCTTTATGCTGATGATGACAAGCCGGCAGGCTTCGAATGGGTCAGCTCGCTTGATGCAAGTCGCTCGTCCATAGCATTTTTGAGAAAAGCAAACGATGAGATCCTCATGATCGTATGTAACTTTACGCCGGTTCCGTATGACAAGTTCAGGATCGGTGTGCCTTTCGCGGGTAAATATAAGGAAATATTCACCAGTGATGATGAGAAATTCGGGGGCTTTGGCTTCGGTAATCCGAGACTCAGAACCTCTAAAAAGATCAAGCAGGACGGCAGGGAAAACTCGATCGAGATCCGTCTTGCGCCTATGGCTATCCACATCTTTTCCTGCGAGAAGAGCAGCTGATTTCGGATAGTCGGCCTGAAGGGAAGGAGCGGTGACAATGAAAGCTCAAAAGAGATCAGTAAGAAATAAAAAAAGACTTATAGTACCGGTGCTGCTATTGTCACTTTTGGTGCTCCCTTTTACTATTAAATCAGGCAAGCAGAGTTTCGCCGTAACGACTGCAAGGGATGCCGCTCAGCTGAATGCCGGATATGGAGCGTTCGATGAGGGCGGAACGATAAAGGAAAGTCATTATGTGACGATAGGTTGGAAGGGTGCAGCACAGTATTATTGTATCTATCAGGTCATGGCCGATAAAAACGAGATAAAGCTTTCGGGCGGTATCGCACCCACGCCGGATGAAACACCTGCGCCTGCTGCCACAGCTGCCACAACCGGACCTGCGGTGACCACGGCACCTGTCGTGGGAGGGTTAAACTCGTTTCAGGTAAGCATCAATAATCTGGAAGCCGCGACATCTTATACATTCAAGATCTACGAATCAGATCAGGCCGGGAAAAAGAAAAGTGAAAAAGAGACCGGAGTTCTCGTAGAAAACGTAAGGACGACTCCGGCGAAACCTGATAAACCCACACTGATAAAAATCTACCAGAACTTAAACGACTCTGATTTTTCATTTAAATCCGACGGGTATTCGGACGGATATCAGGTCAGAGCGGAGACCTACAAGGGAGAGAAGCTTTACTCCGCAAATGCATCAGGTGACGCCATATCTGCGTCGGCGGTTCGTTTTTCACTGAAACCGTGCTACCCCGGAAAGATGGTTTATGTCAAGGTCAGAGGATATGTTGTCATCCCGGGAGTCGGGAAAAGATATGGGGCATGGTCCGATACGGTCGAGTACGGATATGCCAAAAAACTCAAACTATCCGGAAAAAAAGACACGATAAAAATATCAGGAATAAATGTTTACGGAGCAGCAAAAAAAGAGGTTTATATCTCTCTTAAAAAGAACAAAGGATACAAGCTCGCAAAGAAGATAGGAGCGAAGAAAACGTCTTGCAGTATCACCAAATACGGGGATAAATATATACAGAGTAAAAAGAAGTATTATGTGAGGGTTTATTACTACTATAAGGTTGGAAAAAAGCTTAAAAAGAGTCCGGTGTATGATCAGGATATCGTCTTCGTTAAGCCGGCGATATCGTATATACGAGTTGAATAGTCGGTTGTGGTATATGTGCGCGCCGGGACGCGGTCGGAGCTTTTCTCACGACTCGCTGCTACGCAGACTCGCTGTGAGAAAACTCCTGCCGCCCGGCGCGCACGCGCTGGCACATCCGGGACTGTTCTAACGACTCGCAGTTTTGCTGTGAGAATATTCCTGCCGCCCGGCGCGCACGCGTTGGCACACCCGGGGCTGTTTTAACAACTCGCAGTTTTGCTGTGAGAATACTCCTGCCGCCCGGCGCGCACGCGTTGGCACACCCGGGACTGTTCTCACGATTTATTAATAGAGATATGATCGCTGTATATATTGATTTTGGATTCTTTTTTTAAGCGACCGAGAGCGCGTTTGAAGGCAGCTTTACTGATGCCGAATTCGCGCTTTATTATTTCAGGTGAAGTTTTGTCATGGAATGGGAGAGTGCCGTCGGATGAGAGAAGTCTTTCGTAGATTCGATCGGCGTCCGAACCCATTTGTATTTTGATCTTTTCCGAAAGAGAGAGTGTGAGTTTTCCATCCTCTCTTATTTCTTTTATTCGGGCATCTATCTCATCACCTACACTTAGTATCCTGTTCATCTCGTTGTGCGGTATGAGGGCGGAGAAACAGTCCTCAACGGCTACAAATGCTCCAAATGAATCGGTGATCTCATATATCCTTCCGTGCACATGATCATTTTTGGCATACGTGTGATCTGTACGGAGATAATCATAAACGTGCATCGTTCCGCAGAGCCTCTCGCTCTTGTCGATGTAGAGCGCTATGAGAGCCATATCCCCGGGCTTGACACGTTTTGTCTGCTCCTTAAACGGCAGGAACAGATCCTTCTTTAATCCCCAATCCAAAAAAGCACCGATCTTTGTCACATCGGTAACCTTTAATAAGGCAACCTCCCCGAGGTGCACTTTCGGTATCTCCCTTGTCGCGATCAATCTGTCTTCAGAATCCTTGTAAAGAAAGACCTCGACTGTATCTTTCTCGTTCAATGTCCCGTCAAGCTGATTGTTAGGAAGCAGAACCTCGTCGCCGTCAATCGCCTCGTCATTAACTAGATACGCCCCATGTTCAGCGATCCTCGCTATCTTAAGCGTCACATTCTGCCCCAAACTATCAATCAAGTATCCCATAACAATTTCTCCTAAAATGCCATAGCGCTCGGCATAATATTTTTCATCTCATCTGCCGTAGTTTGTCATCATAAATCGATTTCCGACCGACCATGAGTATATATGCCGAGCGGCGGTAGTTTTCTTCCGAGGAGCACTTAATAAGTGCGAGCGAGGAAGAAAAGCTACCATAGCGCTCGGCTTTGATTACTTGGATTTGAATTCGCTGATAAAGTATGGCACACTCTCGTCATTTTCGAAGACGACGTAATACATGCCGTCGCTCCCACCGGCCCTTACCCGCATGTTATCCTTATGATGCGCCGCATTACGATATTCGGCACGCAGCTCCGCAACATCATAGCCCATCGGCAGAAAGCCCACCGCCTGCCGTATATACTGTCCGTTGTTCATATGTCCGTTGGAGTCAAGTAACGACGGATTCACATATATGCTTCCGACTTCAGGCAATCCCTCGGGATAGTCAACCTTTCTCGAAACCGAATAATCCATATCGTAAGGAGGCTCGGTGCCATATCCCTCGCTTTCTTCCTTGTCGATCCTCGTTGGTTTCATATTCTCGGAATCAAAGTAGAACCAACGTGAATCCGCATAAGCGAGGACCTCGTGTTCCGGGGTTTCCATGAGAAAGTTTCTCTGTCCAAAAATACCCGAGAATTTGTATGCCCAGGTGTGAACATCAAAGTATTCGCCCATATCGGGACGTCTCACAAAAATAACATGCCATGCGGATACGAGCCATGCACGGTGTCGTTCTGCCAAAAAAGCAGCAGATCTGCCGATGTCCTCGCTGTGGAAAAGGGCAGTGTCCTGCATCGCATTTACTATTGATTCTATGCCTATTTTTCTGTCGATGTCGATGCGACTGTATGAGACGCGATCATGAAGCGTGTACATAGGTGTTTCCTCCGATTTTTTTTAGTTTAGATGGATGAATGTCGAACTCAGGGAGACGTGCCATGATTCCCCGCAGGATGATATGGCAAGAGACCCGGCCACTGCCCGTCGGCAGTTACCGGGTCTCTTACACACTATCCATAAAGAAAGGAGAAAGAAAGTAATTAAACTCTTAAATCAATGTTAGCACCCAATCCCGGGTTGATGGACTGCTCCATCATCTGTGTGAGCTCGGCTCCCATCTGCTCCTGCATATCCATGGCCTTACTCAACATAGCTATCCCCACACCCTCCATGGTGCTGTTCTGAGATGATATCGCAGCATATCTTGCGATGTCAAGCCCGTCAGAGATTTCCATAGGCGACACCTCCTTGTATCGTGTGATAACATTGTACCACAGAATTAGAAAAAAATAAAGCATTTTTTTAAAAAAAACAATTTTTTTTTGGAAAAGCAAGAAAATTGACGATTTTTCGTATTTTTTTTGAAAAAAGTGTTGACAAGTGTAGAATAAATTGCTATACTAAACTCGTATTTTGTTAATAGATTTGTAACAACTCCGCATATTATGTCGAGGGAAGTGCGGAAAATAGGGAGGTTGGTTCATGAATAAGGGTAGACTGATCAAGGCTGTGCTAGGTGCCGGCTGTATCATGTCTCTGGGACTTATCGCATCAGCAACTACGTCCAGATCCACGACGATCTGTACGGAGACTGAGCTTGCGGGGATGTCCTATACACTGGATATGTTTTGTTCACTCCAGTCTGTCGTCGGCAGTGATCCTGAGGCTATAGTGGCATTCGCGGATATGCTCGGCGGTAACGCAGCGAGTGGCACCAGCGTCACGGGAGAAGCGCTGGTACAGGAAAAGGCAGGAGAGGACGGCGAGGTTAAGGACGCATCTGAGTATGCAAACGTCGGTATCTCCATTGCAGCAGATTATGTAAATATCAGAAAGCAGCCAAATACGGATGCAGAGATCGTCGGAAAGCTTTACCGCGGGAGCGCGGCTACTATAGTAAGCAATGAAGGTGAATGGGCTTTCATCAAATCCGGTTCGGTCGAGGGATATATCCGAAAGGATTATCTGGCCATCGGATACAGCGCAGAGAAGCTTATCGATGAGTTCGGAACAAAATGGGCGACAGTCACGACAGAGACACTTCGTGTTCGTGAAGATTCAAATGAGAATGCGACAGTGATCACGCTCGTTTCTCAGGATGAGAGTTACCCGGTTGTTAAAGAGTTTAACGAGTGGGTAAAGATAAATGTCGATGATGACTGTATCGGATATGTTTCAAAGGATTACGTAAGGATCACCGTACAGTTCAAGAAGGCGGTCTCCATCGAAGAGGAGAGAGAAGAACAGCGCCGTAAAGAAGCTGCTCAGGCTGCTGAGAACGACAATAACAACGGTTCACAGAATAACGGTAACAACCACAATAACAACGACTCCAACAACAATAACGGCGGCGGTAATAACGGCGGCGGAAACGGCGGTGGAGGCGGTGGCCATTCCGGCGGCGGAAACGGCGGCAATGGCGGTGGTCATTCAGACAATGACGGCGGCGGGTCCGGCGGAGGCGGCGGAAACGACGGCGGCGGTGGCGGAGGCCACGATGATGATGACCAGGGCGGCGGCGGAGCGCTTGCCGATGGCGACGGAGAGTCGATCGCATCCTACGCGCTTCAGTTTGTCGGCAACCCGTACGTATACGGTGGTACTTCACTGACAAATGGAACAGACTGTTCAGGATTTACAATGTCAGTATTCAGACATTTCGGTATCACCCTTCCGAGAACATCGAGCTCTCAGTCAGGTGTCGGAAGACGCATAAGCTGGAGAGATGCTCAGGCAGGAGACCTGATCTTCTACGGAAGTGGAAATCATGTATCGCACGTAGCGCTCTGTATCGGAGGCGGACGAGTAGTACATGCATCGAATGCTCGTACAGGTATCAAGACAAGCCCGATCGATTATCGTACACCGATCACGGCGAGACGAGTTCTTAATTCATAATTATTACAACCCCTGCTTTTTGAAAAGCGGGGGTTGATTTTTTCTTGAAAAATAACAAGAGCTGTAGTATAATACTTCTTTGAAGTGCTGAGGGGTTAGCCGAAGGCACGGGAAAGGAGAAACAAGCCTTGGAAGAAAAAGAGATGGTAAAGGAGTATGCAACTCCGGATGTAAAGATAAATGATCTTTTGCAGGCTCATCCTGATGCGTTTATCGCATTATTAGAGTGCGGTATGGGCTGCGTGAGCTGCCCGTCAGCAGCTGTTGAGACACTGGCAGAGGCCTGTGTGGTGCATGGGCTGGATGTTGAGGATGTATGCGATTACGTGAATCATTCCCTCGCAGAAAAGGAGAGCTGACATATGAATAAGGAAGAAATGACTTCAAAGATGATGGAGTTTCTCGATGCAAAGACCGCAGCTGAGAAGATCCGTATATTTGAAGATATGAGGGAAGCTGATGAACACATTCTCGCAAACATAGCTGTGAGCCTGGATGTTATCATAGATGATAAGGCTGATAATTATGAAAGAATCATGTCTGAACTGAAGCTCAGAAAAAGATTCGAGGTAGATGCTGACAGACTTTCAGGCTTGAGGTAGGATTGGAGATATTATGCGGGAGATGGAGTTCAAAATGGAGCGTCCGGGGTTAGTTAAGGAAGGCGACGCGGTACAGATAACGGAAGGTGTTCTGCCGAGTGCATATTATTACACTATAGTACCTGCCGTAGCGATGTCCGCGAACTATACTCTGAGAGAGAGATTAAGCTCCAGAGAGGGTATTGTTAAGGAGATACGTGAGAACGAAAAAGGTTTTTATGTAGTAGTAGAGTTTGATGAGGACTGACAGAAACGGAGGCATAAAATGGAACGCGAAAATGCATGGAAAAAGTACAAAAAGAAAGACATAAACGAGCTCGAAAAAATCAACAAAGAATACAGGTTATTTTTATCTGAAAACAAGACCGAAAGAGAGTGCTGCGAGTATGCTGTAAACGAGGCGAAAAAAGCCGGTTATGTTGATATAGAAGAGTTAATAAAAAAGGAAAAAAAGATCCGTCCCGGAGACAAAATATATGCAGTAAATATGAACAAAAGTCTCGCTCTTTTTAATATCGGAAAAAAGCCTCTCGAGGAGGGCATGGCCATACTCGGTGCGCATATCGATTCGCCACGTATGGACGTAAAACAGAATCCTCTTTATGAGGATACTTCACTGGCTTATCTTGATACTCATTACTATGGCGGTATAAAGAAATACCAGTGGGTGACCGTGCCGCTTGCGATACACGGTGTGTTTGTAAAAAAGGACGGAACGGTGGTTCCGGTATGTATAGGTGAGGACAAGGATGATCCGATATTCTGTGTGACTGACCTGCTGATACATCTCTCACAGGAGAACATGGACAAAAAGGCTTCTAAGGTAATAGAGGGAGAGGCTCTGGATATCCTGGTGGGATCACAGCCGTTGTCGGAAAAAACAAAGGATGAAAAAGAAGAAAAAGAAGCAGTAAAAAACAACATCCTTAAACTGTTAAAAGAAAAATATGATGTAGAGGAAGAGGATTTTCTGTCAGCGGAGCTCGAGATAGTACCGGCGGGCGCGGCCAGAGAGTCCGGCATAGACCGCAGTATGATCATGGCGTACGGACAGGACGATAAGGTGTGTGCGTTCACGTCTCTCAAGGCGATGCTCGCAGTGGATGCGCCGGAGCACACGACATGCTGTCTTCTGGTCGACAAAGAGGAGATCGGTTCGGTCGGAGCTACCGGAATGAGATCACAGTTCTTTGAGAATACTGTAGCGGAACTCGTGGGATGTGCGGGAGACTATGACGACCGGTTGGTAAAGAGATGTTTAAAGAACAGCCGCATGTTGTCTTCGGATGTAAGCGCCGCGTTTGATCCGACCTACGCATCTGCTTATGAAAAGAAAACTGCCGCGTACTGCGGTAGAGGGATAGAGCGGAAGCAACGATGCCAACGCAGAGTTCATGGCCCGCATCAGAGGGATACTTGATGATGCCGGAGTGAACTATCAGACGGCGGAGCTTGGAAAGGTAGATGTCGGAGGAGGCGGAACCATCGCCTACATCATGGCTCTGTACGGAATGGAGGTTATCGACTGCGGAGTGGCTGTGCTAAATATGCATGCCCCATGGGAGATCACCAGCAAAGCTGATATATATGAAACCGAAAAGGGTTATGAGGTATTTTTGAAAAACATTTTTTGAGATAATGGCAAAATAGGGCGTGATACGCCCTATTTTTTGTCTAAACCGCTATTTACGAACAGTGCTATCTGTGATATGATATCCATAGTGGTTCATCCTTTCGTGTGTTATATCCGGGCTTTGGTGGAGCCGGGATGGTGCGCGGAATTTTTTTTGAAAAAGTACTTGACAACGACCTGTACATCGTGTATCATAAGGTCATACGAACAAGCGTTCGTTATACGAACAGGTTTTCGAACAGGAGGAGAATCATGTCAGAGAATACGATAGAGAGAGATCCGAATAAGGTTAGAGCGCTGGAGTCAGCGATCGCACAGATTGAGAAGCAGTATGGACAGGGTTCCATCATGAAGCTGGGAGACAACACACACCTTCAGGTGGAGGCTACACCGACAGGCTCGTTGAGTCTTGACCTGGCTCTGGGAGTAGGCGGTATACCGAAGGGAAGAGTCGTTGAGATATACGGACCGGAGTCCAGTGGAAAGACTACAGTGGCTCTCCACATGGTGGCAGAGGTTCAGAAGCGCGGAGGTATCGCAGGTTTTATCGATGCGGAGCATGCGCTCGATCCGGTATATGCGAGAAACATCGGAGTAGATATCAATGAATTATACATATCACAGCCTGACAGCGGTGAGCAGGCGATGGAGATCACTGAGACGATGGTACGTTCAGGTGCCGTGGATATCGTTATAGTTGACTCTGTTGCAGCCCTTGTTCCGAAGGCTGAGATCGATGGAGATATGGGAGATTCACATGTCGGACTTCAGGCCAGACTGATGAGTCAGGCTTTGAGAAAGCTGACCAGTGTTATCAACAAGTCAAACTGTACGGTCATCTTCATCAACCAGCTCCGTGAGAAGATCGGCGTTATGTTTGGAAACCCTGAGACCACGACAGGTGGTAGAGCTCTTAAGTTCTACGCATCCGTACGTATGGAGGTACGCAGGATAGAGACTCTCTCACAGGCAGGGGAGAAGATCGGTAACCGTGTACGTGCAAAGATAGTAAAGAACAAAGTAGCTCCGCCGTTTGCCGAGGCTGAGTTTGATATCATGTTTGGAAAGGGTATCTCCAGGGAGGGTGATGTCCTTGACCTGGCGGCAGCTCAGAATATCATCGTAAAGAGCGGTGCCTGGTACAGCTACAAGGATGAGCGTATCGGCCAGGGACGCGAGAATGCGAAGGCTTTTCTTGCGGAGAATCCGGAAATATTTGCCGAGGTTGAGCAGGCAGTCAGAGACAAGTGTCTTGCAAAGCCGGATGAGGCTGACGGTCAGGCTCAGGAACAGTCAGGCAAAAAGGCTGATAAGGCTGCAGAGGCCAAATAATGGAACAGCAGTCTGTATGCTATCCGGACGAGGAGTCGAAAAAGGCCACCGAAAAGGCGATGGCTCTGCTCCTACACAAGGACAGAACGAAACGGGAGCTCATAGACAAGCTGAGAGGCGCGAAGTTCTCGGATGATGCTGTTGCATTTGCACTCGAGTATGTGATCTCATACGGATACATAGATGATCTCAGGTATGCGAGGAGTTATACCGATTATCACAAGACTTCAAAGAGCAAACGTCAGATCAGACAAAAGCTCAAAGAAAAGGGCATATCGGATGATATCCTTGCGGATGTCTTTTCGGAGTACCTGACTGAAGACGGAACAGATCCCGAAGAGGTCGCCATTCGCGCACTGGTTGAGAAGAGACTAAGGGGAGTCGATGTATCAGCGCTTACATATGAGGAGAAGCAGAAACAGATGAGATATCTCGCAGGAAAGGGGTATCCTACTGATCTGATAAGGCGTGTATTTCCTTGACGCGTTTGAGATGCGTGTGATATAATGGGGGAGTCTGAGATACTCAGACTCCCCGTATTATTTTAATCTTATCATGGAGTGGAGTCATATATGGATTTAAACAGATTGACAGAGATCAGGTCCGAGGTCGGAAAGATAATAAAGGGCAAGGACGAGATCATATTGAAGATACTTGCGGCCATCCTTGCCGAAGGTCATATTCTGATGGAGGATATCCCGGGAGTCGGGAAGACCACCCTTGCGACCTCATTTGCAAAGACGATGTCTTTGGTATATCACCGTGTTCAGTTTACACCCGATGTTCTTCCGAGTGACATTCTCGGGTTCTCAATGTATGACAAGCAGACAGATAAGTTCGTATTCAGGAAGGGATCGGTTTTCTGCAATCTGTTTCTGGCGGATGAGATCAACCGAACCTCGCCGAAGACTCAGTCGGCACTGCTTGAAGCGATGGAGGAGAGGCAGGCAAGTGTGGAGGGACACACGTGGAAGCTTCCTGAGCCCTTTATAGTCATCGCCACACAGAATCCGTCAGGAGCATCCGGGACACAGCTACTGCCCGAATCACAGCTCGACAGATTTATGATACGTGTATCGATGGGCTATCCCTCACACAAGGATGCCGTAGAGATACTGAAGACTGAGGTATGGGAGAACTTAGATTCCGTAAGACAGGTGGTTACACTCGAGGAACTCTCGGCTCTTCAGCAGTATGTAAAGACAGTTACGGTTCATGATTCGATCTACGAGTATATAGTATCGATAGTTGAGAAGACCAGGAATCATGAATATTTCATAAGCGGGGCATCACCCAGAGCAACTATAGCGCTTCTTCGTATGTCGAGATCTATGGCAGTGCTTTCCGGCAGAGATTTTGTGACGGCAGAGGATGTTCAGCTCGTCGCATCAGATGTTCTGGCACATCGTGTAAAGCTCAGCGCCAGAGCCGCTGCGGAGGGAAAGAAAGTTGATGCCTGTGTCAGGCAGCTGATGGTGGAGATCACTCCGCCACGAATGTAAGACGAACGCCCGACAGAAAGGATTGATATGAAGAATAAGATCAGAGCTGTCCCACGTCCGTTCAGAATACTGGGATATCTGTTCCTGATATTGTCCATGGCTGCGATGTATGTATTTTTTCGCAGCTATCTGTTGTTGTTTATCGTAGTCTTTTTGTCTGTGGTTCCGTGGTTGTCTGTTTTAGTCGGATATATTATCGCAAAAAAGGTGCGCTTTTATGTGCGCATCACGAATGAACAAAATATCATTCCCGGAGATGATATCTCACCCTATATCGAAGTGTATGATCCGCTCTATATAGGGTCACTTGATATACGTTTGACATTGGAAGCGGGAAATAAGTTTTTTACAAAAAAAGAAGAGAACGAAAGCTTCGATATCTCACTCCCGGTGATCGCAAGGAAAAACAGAAAAACCGAAGGCAGATCATTTATAAGACTCCCTCTTACGGCGACACTTATCGGCGTATATGGTATATGTATCACGGGAGTCTGTGTGCAGGACCCCTTCGGTCTCGTCAAATATCGGATTGATATGAGGGACAAAAAAGATGAGATCCAAAAAGAGTTCTGTGTGCTTCCGAAGAGTATCGGGGGCAAACTGCCTGATTCGGAGACGATATCAGTAGGTATGACTGAGGTCGAAGAGTCCGCAAAAAGAGGAAATGATTTCTCTGAGGTCACAGATATCAGAGAGTATATCCCGGGAGACAGAATCAGAGACATACACTGGAAGGTATCCGCCAGGATGCAGGAGTGGATGGTGAAGGTGCGTACTCAGATGGCCGGTATGGAACTGAGTGTGGTACTCACACCCGAATACGATGAAAAGACAACAGAATACATCATGACATATGCATATCAGCAGCTCAGGGAGTGGTCGCTTTATGAATCGGATATACGTCTGTTGATCTACACATCCGGACCCGAGACCGTACAGAGATACATGCTCTCGGCGCCGTCGGATGTTGATGATGCGTTCAAAAATATCATGTCCGAGCATTACACGACTCATCTGCCAAAGGGCGGTGATCCGAGTCAGGCTATGGACGGCATTATCAGAAACCTCTATCCGTTCATGGGAGGCTATATTCGTTTCGGACTGATGGAGGACGGTACCATAGGGTTTGAAGCCGTGGAGGACTCCGTCGTCTGTTCGAAGGGGGTGAGCGTATGAGGTCATTCCTGGACAGATTAAAAGCGAAAAAACAACCCTATGAGACCATAACAAAAGGGTTGATATTAAGAGATGATGCCGCATTTGATACGGAGCCGAGATACCTGACTCTGTTGTTGAAGGGCTTTATAGTCTACCTCGTAGTGATGGGATCGATGGGATGCCTGCTATCTTCGTTCAAGATCCCATACAATGCACTGATCATAAATATAGCGGTATTTATCGGTGCACTGTTCTCGTCATTTTTATACTATACAAAGGTGTGGGAGAATCTGGGATATTTTATCCTGTTCGCATTCATGCTTGGAACGGGAATCCTTTTAGGCAGATATATCAGCAGTGGTTTCTTTGCCGTGGTGAATATCATGTCCGAGCGCGCGGCGTACTACTTTGATACCGAGGTCGTTCAGGGATATGCGGAGTCCATAGGCAACAGGGATGTCACGGTGACGATCGCGTTCATCTATGTCGGATGGGTGTTCGCGATACTGTTAAACGCCCTGATATCCAGGCAGATGAAATATTTCGCTGTCATGTTCACATCATTTTTCTTTTTGACCATACCTTTTTATCTGGAATGTGAACCGGATATGCTTTACATAATGATGCTTACTGCGGGGAGCATGATAGTATTTGTTTTCCGCGGTGCCAGGCATACACCGATCACGAAAAACGACAACAGATTTGAATATGTTCCGAAAAAGAAGTTCTTTAACTATGTGTATTCGGTAAGCCATCACATCAGATCGGTAGCGCTTATCATGGCTTTGGTTTTGGTGTTCGCAGGTGTATTCGAGATATTTGTGAACAAAAATGATTTTGAACTCGAGAAGACGAGAGGACGGAGTGAACTCAAACAGGCCACTCATTTTGCCATGGCGAATATCTATAAAAATGGTCTGATGGGGCTTTTTAACCGTTATGATTCCACGGGCGGACTAAAAAGCGGTGTGCTGGGAGGTATAAACTCAGTCAACCTTGATTATGAGACGGATCTGGAGGTCACCTATGTTCCGTACAGCTCCGAAAGACTCTATATCAGGAGCTTCACGGGGGCGGACTATCTGCCGTATCAGAACAGATGGCAGAGAGCGAAGGAGGTTTCTGCTTATACTGACACGACGAGCAAAAAAGGTGTCATGAAGGTGGGGCTGAACCTGGTGAACAAGGCAGAGGAGCTAGGATCCGATACCGCAAAGCTTTTGAAAAAAAGATTTGAAGACGGAGATGCCGGTTTTGCGAAGGCAAAGATGGAGATCAAAAACATAGCGGCTCCGGCCGGGGCATTTTTGCCTTACTATGTCGATGAGGAAGGCAGAGATGAACTCAGGTTCATGGGCTTCAGAAGGGTCTTCGATCTGACGTATTATCCGTGGATAACCGATCCGGGAGCAATAGTAGATGATCCGGGAGAAACCGATAACGGATCAGACAAAGATACGGAGAAGGATAAGGAAAATAAAAAGAAAAAGACCACAGAAAAAAAAGCAGGTAATCTGAACAAAAAAAGGACACTTGAGCAGGCTATCAAAAAGTTTGAGGATGGAGTTTACCTGAGTGTCCCTGACGAGAATAAAGATGCGGTGGATCAGTTCATAGCAGAGTCGGGACTCGGCACTTACAAAACGACATCCGGATCCGCTGACGGAGAAAAAACGATCAAACTTATTAATGCTTTGGGTGAGTATTTCCAAAAGGAGCTTCCATATACATATCAGCCGGGAGCTACGCCCAGGGGAACTGACTTTGTGAATTATTTTTTGACTGATAATAAAAAGGGATACTGCGCTCACTTCGCGTCGGCGGCGACTCTGATACTGAGACGGCTCGGGTACAAAGCGAGATACGTGGAGGGATACGCCATAGATCCGACGGATCTGGCGGAGGATGCCAGGATAAGACCGGAGCTCGATCCGGCGAGATACTATCAGGGTGCATCTGCTCTGTCTGACGAGAAAAGGGTGATAACGGTAGATGTGACCGATGCCATGGCTCATGCATGGATCGAAGTGTATATAGACGGACACTGGAGAGTGGCAGAGATCACGCCGTGGACGGATGAGGAGGCTCCCTCGGGAGGATTCTTGGCAGCACTTATCGATTTCTTAAGTGGTACGTCATCCTCGGAAGGTGCGGATTCATCATCGGAGGTCGGAGTCTCATCAGGCAATCTCGGTGGGCTTGATTCCCTCGGAAGGATACTGGGATATGGATTCCTGATCCTGTTCGGTGTGGCGTTGACAGTGGGTATCGTGATATTTTTGATAAGGATCACCTCACGCAGGATCAGGTATGTGAGAGCAGGATACAGCGACAAGCTTGTTATGGATTTCCACAGGATAGGCAAAAAGTCAAAGGATGACGCGATCAACTACAGGGAGCGTGTGAGGAACATGGAGGAGCAGGGACTTATAGATGTTTCCTTTGATGACCGCGAGAGGCTCATATCTATTCTGGAGAAGGCCGGATTCTCGGGTAATGAGATATCTGAGGAGGAGTACAGGTATGCGATCCGCAGATTAAGGAAAAATAAGTAAGGTATATGTTACAAAAAGAGAAAATAAAGGAGTTTCTTCGGAAAGGGCTGTTGTAAGGCGATCATTATGAAAAAATCTCTAAGAAAAAGGATCTCACTGCTGATCATATTTTCAGTTGTGGCGGGATTACCCTGTGGTGCGGGTATGTCGGTAGTATCGGTCAGAGCGGCGGTAACAAAGCCTGCGAAATACTGGCATTTGAAGAGCATCGGACAGCCTGAGGTGAAGGAGCGCATAGGAAAGTCAGGTCGCGTGCCCGGTGAAGGAGTGGTCGTGGCAGTGATAGATACAGGCGTGGATATAACACATCCCGCGCTGATAAACCATCTGTGGGTAAATGAGGCCGAGAAAAACGGGAAAAAGGGAGTGGATGATGACGGAAACGGATATGTCGATGACATAAATGGCGTAAACATCTACAATTCAAGCGCGCCTGTGGACGACAGCCACGGACACGGCACCCAGATCTCGGGCATCATCGCCATGGATGATACTGAGACGGGAGAGATAACCGGAGTGGCGCCGGGAGCCCGCATCATGTGCATAAAGCTCGCGTCCGGCAAGGATTTTACGATAGATGCCGCCATCGAGGGCATAAAGTACGCTGTTGATAACGGTGCCGACATCATAAACATGTCCTTCGCCACAAAGGGAGATAACCCGGGTCTGTCCAGACTCAGGCCGGCGTTAGTCACAGCCTCCAAAAGGTGTATGCTGGTATCAAGCGCCGGAAATGAGAATGATAATACCAAAGACAGTCCTTCATATCCTGCGGCGTATGACTTCGTAACGGGAGTCATGAGCTACGGAGAGGATGAGAAGATTTCCGATTTTTCGAACTGGGATATAGACCCCGGGATCGGTGCGGAGTATGAGATCGCAGCTCCGGGTGAGTATATATACTCTGCGACGAAAGATGGAAAGTATAACAGATTCGACGGAACATCGCATGCTACAGCAGTAGTCAGTGGTGCGATGGCAGTGATCCTGTCCGAGCTCAGGAGTGCCGGAAAGGAAATAGAGCCGGTCGCATTCAAGAAATGGTTTGCGGAGTCTGTAAGCCATACTACCGTGCCGGATAGCCTGCATCAGTTAAATGCCTATCGGAAGCTGTACCTGCCCGACATTCTGGATGCAGTGGAGAAACTGGATCCCTCCGAGTATGTCGTGCCTGAGACAACTTCTGAGCCGGAGGTCTCACCGACACCGACCGAAACTCCCGTCAAGCTGAAAAAAGGAACAGTAGAGAAGGCAGGCAAGGGTTCGTCGAGAGCATCCTACAGGATAAAGAGTTCCAAGGCAAAAACAGTTATCTACTACCGTAGTCTGGTGTCGAAGACAGCCAAAACAGCCACCATCCCGGCGAAGGTTCGTCTGTCCGACGGGGTGGTCTATACTGTTGTCTCCGCGCAGAAAGGCTGCTTTTCCAAAAGAAAGAACATCCGCAAGCTCGTAGTGAAATCCAAAAAGATCACGGTGAAAATGATAAATAAAGCCGTCAAAGGCTCCCGGATCAGGAAGGTATGTTATTTTGTTTGTTGCAATAATCGAAAAAATATGGTATCATAGACGTTGGGCGTATGGGAGTTTGTTCCCGTACGCCATTTTTTATGATCAGAGAAATAATGAAGGGGAACCCTTACAACAACAGGAGGTTAGTAAATGAGGAAGAAAACCACTATGAAAAGGCTTCTGTGTGTGCTTTTGACACTGGGCTTCATAGCTTCGGACTTCGCCGGACTCGGAAGAGAGCTGGCATCGAAGGCCGCAATGAAGCAGAAGTCGGAAGAAGCACAGGAAGCAGCTCTGAAAAAGGAGCTTGCAAAAAGCGTGAAAAAGTATCCGGATGGTGCTTTTGGACTGCTTGAGACTCAGATCAACCTGGATGAGGACACAGATGAACGAAAGAAGATCACCATCGTCAGAGAGGGAGGTCTTGACAAGAGAGCATCCGTGACTCTGAAGACTGTTGATGTAACTACCACATATGATGAAGATTATCGTTTGTATGTGGACGGCAAAAAGATCGAAGCACCTGAGGGGACAACCTCGATGCTGAATGTGTTTGCCGATGCCGTTACTGCAAACTATAAGAATAAAGGGAAGGCTGAAGGTGAAAAGAAGACAGCCTCCGGAAGTGCTGCAGAGATCGAGGACGGATACAAGATCACTGCAAAGGAAAAAGCTCCAAAGAAAAAGAAGGTAAAGAGTGACGGACTCAGCCCTCTTCAGCGCGGTATAAAGGCGCAGACGGGAGAGGTTGAAACTCAGAAGGACTGGAGAGAGCTTACTGATACTGATCCGGATTATTCGAAGGCTGACAAGCTGATGAAAGACGGAGAGTCAGACATCCAAAAGATAGCGGAAGCTGTCGATGGAGCAAACCATACGTTTGTTTTTGAAAAGGGTGAGTATAAGAAAGAAGTTGAGATCGAGCTTCTCGATGATGAGACATCAGAGGGTGATGAGCAGGCAGCCATCATGCTCATCGATGCCAAAGGAAGCGTACTCGGCGATTCTTATCATGGATATATCAATATCAGTGACGATGAGGAGGAAGTAAAGGCTACTTACTCCATCAAGGATAGCTTCTATACGGCACCTGCCGGAGCGAGTTCGGTAACGGTGACGGTTGTAAAGAAGGGCGCGAAATCCCGTATGACGGTTACCGATATGGCAGCTGTTGACGGTACCGCTAAAAAAGACAAGAACTATGTGTTTGATACACAGCCTATCGTATTTATCCCGGGAGAAACGGAAAAGACCATCAAGATCCCGGTTCTTAATAAGTCTACCAAAAAAGATATAGACTTCACCATCGGTGTAAATAGCGGAGACGGAGAGACAAAGCTTTCCGACGGTATGGCTGTCATAACCATAAATAAAGCCAAAAAGCAGAAGGCAAAGAAGGTCAAAGCTAAACAGACAGAGAAGACAACAGAGCAAAAAGAAGAGGTCCTCGAAGCAAAGTACAATAATCCGCGTTTCGGAGGAGGGGCTTTAAAAAGCTTTGATAACGATTCGGATCCGAACAACGTGATCCTGAAGTATGAGCCGGTAAATACACCGGTGAGTGTAGTGTGCGACGAACCTGTGATCGAGTATCTGAACTCGGATGAGAATCCCGGTCATGACGGAGAGTACGATGAGTGGAGAGACATCCCTATAAGTGCAGATGGAAATAATTATGGAGAGGCCATAGATTTCACAAACGCGGAGAAGGTTGAGATCGAGTATTCTTCACGCTGGTGTGAGGGGCAGTATACCGATAAGGAGATACCCATCATCGGATGGATCGGAGGCTGGACATACGATGGAAAGATGAACCCTGCACGTGCGGTAGGTTTCTGTGTTTTCGATAATTACGGCAGCAGTCAGAACAATGCGTATTATGTCAAAAATGAAAGTGACGGAAAGATCCAAAAGACTACTGCTACCATCAATATGAACGGCAAGATGAAAGGCGAAGGAAGGCTCAAGTACTTTGTCCGCGGAAATGTCAATAAGTCAAACAGGTTAAACGGAGCGAGTATAGAGATATACCGTGTGAGAGTTTACTATAAAAAGAGAAACGTATCCGTAAAGATGTTTTCATACAACGGATCAAACTCATACATGGAGAGAGTTTACAGCGCGGATAAGACAAGCAAAGCAGGAGCGGTCTTTACCGAGCTGGGGGAAATAAATGTAAACGGAACAGTCGGAGGAAGCACTGAGATCGCGTATCCGGGAGATGCTGTAAAACTCGCTCCCGTGTTCCCTTCTGATACAGAAGAGAAGACAGACACCGGAGTCATCCCTGCTGAGTACAATACTGACTTCCTCGGCTTCATGGTTATCGGAAAGGGAGGAAATCCACTAAAGCCTCTCGAGATGGATCTTGAGAAGAGGGTGGATATTCCGGCCGAGGATAGCGGAGAGTATAATATAGGTACCTTTTTGGAGTATTTTGACGAAAATGCTCAAACCTACACGGACAGCACCGGAAAATCAGTGAACGACTGTCTTGTGTTGGCACCGGTATTCAAACCTAAAAAGGTCAAATATGTATTCAGGAGTTCCGACGGGTCAGGCATCTATAAGGGTTACGAGATGAACAAAGCAGAAAAAGATGCACTGGAGGTGTCTGCTCTTGATACCGTCGTCGTAGATGCGGCACCGGCTGAGAGCGGGATTTCAGTCGGCGATTATACAGCTATCGATGATAAGGACGTTGCGCTGAATGTTATCACCGAAAAGAGCGGATCAGGCATAGTAGGAAAGATAGATATATCTCCTGCCGATGGTAAGTGGCAGAAATATATCACCTGGACAGAAAATGTCTTTATTGAGCCAGATCCTTTCAGCAAGCTTTGGGGCTTTGGCGTTACCGGATATTATACTGATGTTGTTAAAAAGGAAAAACGCGGAGCACCTGTTATTACGGTAGAAACCGTAAAGGACAAGATCAGCCTGCGTGTTATGACCCGTCCCGGAAGCGAAAACAATTATAAAGATATGAGGTCGGTATTCTATGTCGATGGTTCCGGGAAAGAGGTTGGAGTTGCTGATAAAGAGACCAACTACGACTTTACTCTGAGCGATTCACTCGTACTTGGCAAGGAGTATCCGCTCACCAGTATTGAGAATGCAGTTCTTGCCGGAGCCGAGCGCTATACCATCCTGTGGCAGGACGCGACCTGCGATACAAATGAGGACGGTATCCTCAGTGATTCCGAGCTGAAGACGATGTACGGAACAAACAAGATCAGTGACATCGATGATGTGAAGAAGCACAAGGGTGATACCTGGATGTACAGGGTAAACAAACAAAACGCAAAGATCTACTATGAGGTGAGAAAGACCGATCCTACGAGTGATGACAAGATCGCCGGAGCGGTAAGCGTAAAGGATACGGAGCTTTTCACGGGTTACTCTACGGAAAAATACGTAAACGGAGCAAGTGTGGTTCTTGGAAGGGATATAGCAACAACCGCTACCCTTGACAAAAAGAACGCATACTATAAGGGCGGAGACGGCTACTATGAGTTCGGAGGAAACGGAACGCTCGAGCCTGACGGAACCTACAGTATTGCCGTAAACTACGATGCAGAGGAAGGTGCATCAATGCACGGATATGTCTATGCTCAGACCAAGGCCTTTACAAAAATCGAGCTCCTGACAGATGCCGTGATGGAGGTCAAATCCTCAAAGATCGAAAAGCCAAAGGATACAAACAATCTTCTGGCGCCTGAGAACTTCGAGGCTATGAATTATCAGGATGTCGACAACTCGGATACAAACTTCAAGCTTACCTTCAACTTCGCAAGCAAGGACTCGGCTCGTATTCCGAAAAAGGCTTATCTGAAGTTTGTGAGGCCGGACGGTACCACGGTATCTGTTGCCGGTAAAACCATAACGAAGGAAGACGGAACGACCTTCACGGTTGCAGAGGGAGAGGAAAGGATTCCGATGGATGTCGCGCTCGACGGAAGCGTTTCATTTATCTTCAATCCTGAAAAACTCGAGCTGCCACCGGGAACCGGAATCAAGGTTCAGGTAGAGGATCAGCTCGGTATCAAATATCCTGAGAGAACTACAGGTATCAAGCTCAGAAAGGCACTGGAGCCTTTCGTGCTTATGAGCTCGTTTATCTGCGGTGGGGATAGCACGATCGTAGATATGATCGGAAAGGTTATGGCTGTTCTTGATCTGGGAGGAGAGGCGAGCTTTTCAAAAAAATCTCACCTTTCCGCCAAGATGGACTCAGGTCAGAGAACGATAACCGCAGATGAGTTCCGGTACTACAAGGAGCTTGAGGCAAATCTCAATAAAAAAAGAGATGCAAAAAACCAGCTCGATTTCCGCCTGAGCGAAGATACAAAGATGTCATATGTCACCATCAGCCTCGGTTGGGGAAAGGATGATGTAGTTAATAAAGACTTCTTCAAACAAAAAACTGCGGCGCAGAATAAGGCGGAGGCAGATGAGGCATATGCCAAGGCGCGTATGACCAATGAGATCATCGCGGACTTGAAGGCTGCAGGTAAGCCTATACCGACTGATAAAAAAAGCAAAAAACCCGTCTACACGGAAGTGAGCGAGGAAGAGCTGAAAGAGAAAAGAGATGCCGTAACAAAAGCTGATGGAGATTTTGATAAGGAAATAAAGGATAAACTCGAGGGCAAGGAAGAAAAGAAAAAGCTTTCGGCAAACCTAAAGCTTGGATTGAAGTTCTCATTCTCGCTGAACTTCTACAGGGATCTGAATCCTGAGTTAAATGGTGCACTGTACTTCGACAGCTTTATGCTTGTAGCTCAGGCATCGGGTAAATATTCGCTCAGCAAGGAGTTTATGCTTCCGCTCGGAATCACGATCAAGATCGGATTTACCGTGGGAGCTGATCTCGGTGCGACATTTATAGTGGAGAATCCGCTGATATACGGACATCGCTACTATATGGAGAAAATAGAAGGCGGAGAGGATATGAAGGCTCTCGGAGCAGACGGAGAGTATATGAATATCTTCAAGATGATATCGAATAAAAAAGATGATTTCAAGGCGTCTGGAGTATTTGATGTATCTCCGTATGTAACCATAGAAGCAAACGCTAAATGGGGTGGAGATATCATCGGTATTGAGGCGACCGCAAAGGGTACCGCGAAGTTCAACATGAAGTTCTATACAGGTTATCAGGGAGTTAAAAATGATAACTACGGTACGGTGACTCTGAGTGCATCGATCACGGCGAGGGTATCTGTCCTTAAGTACACTTGGGAATGGGAGACAAAACCGCTTTCACTCTTCGGAGAGGCGCCTCTTTCCGCAGCGGGCTTTGATACCAGGGAAGCTATGAATGATGATGCGTCGATACTGAAGCCGACAAACTTCAAATACATGGACACCAGACCCGGTTGGCAGGGAGGCGGTGACACCGCTATAGATGAGAACGGACTCAGTATCAGAGCGACACAGACTAATGATCCGGGTATCGCATTAAAGACACTTCAGCAGAAGGTATATGCAGGAACGCGTGTGGATATGAAGTCCATCGGTGGCGGAAACTATCTGGCAGTATTCATCGACGCGGATGCATCGAGGAAGCTTGACGTAAACAAGACCGCTGCTTACTATACCATCTTCACCGGTTCGACCGGAAAGTGGAGCACGCCGAAGCAGCTGGATAACGATAAAACAGCTGATGAGGATGTGAAGCTCGTAGATCTCGGCGATCGCGGTTTGGTTGCGATCTGGGTGGACGCGACAAAAGAGTTTACAAACAAATCACTCAGAACAGAAATACTGCAGCACAGAGACTTGAGCGGAAGATTTTTCGATAAATCGACGAAGAGCTTCGGTTCTGTCATGGCATTTACAAAAGAGACAAAAGAGTCAGCAGACGGTGATAAATACGGACATGACTATGCGGCAGATATCAAGCCGAATATAGTTTACAGTAAGGCTAAAAATACCATGCTTCTGTACTACACCAAGTCACAGTATGATTATGATGAGAAGTCAGGGGAGAAGATAGGAGACGTGGTAGTACCTACTCTTTCAAAGATGGCTTATAGAGAGTATCGATTCAGCGGTGATACGGGTACAGCCGGAGAGTGGATCACTGATTATGAGAAGCTGACTGACAAGACAGTCGCTGAGGGTATGAAGAGTCAGGGGATCGATGATTTTGCACTTTACTCCGCTCAGTGGTACGGTCAGGTTTGGTTTGATACGATAGCTGACGTATATATCGATGAGACACTCAATAACGAAGGATATTGGGCTGATGAGATGATGAGCGGAGGAAAGCTCTCCGAGAGTCGCGTGTTCGCAGGTCACAAGGTGACAGGTGGTGCCACAAAGGATGCTGCAAAGAACGCAGACAAGATAGGGTCGGTAGTCTCAGAGGATACCAAGGTATCGGGAGCTACGACTGAGGCAACCGTGACACCGCGTATCATCGATACAGATGCTATCCACTACACAAGTGCGACGGGTAAAGACATGGGCATATTTGCCTACACTGTTGACTATGATGATGATTTCGGAACAACGAAGGACAGAGATATCTACATCCAGTACTTCGATTTCGATACCGGAGTGATGGTACATCCTATCATCATCACGAGCGACAGTGTGACTGACGGCAATGTCAGGTTCGTACAGAATGATAAAGCAACATACCTCGCATGGCTGCATGACGGAGATCTCGTGATGTTTAACTTGAAGAATCTCGAGGATCACCTGATCAAGAGAACAAAGGGTGAGGATACGTACTATATCCTCGACAAGAGCGCACCCGTGATAAATCCGAACATGACAGATGATCGGATCAGGGCTGCATACGAAAAGGCTTACACACCGCCGCTTATGATCGCGGACGGACACCGCCACATCAAGGAAACGGTGATCATGCCGGGCGAGGATGGATATCCGTCTGATAAGACTGACGGACTTCCGTATGTCAAGGACAGTAAAAAAGAAACAGAAGGCTGCATCTCTGACTTTGATGTATCGTCAACCGGAGATACCACCTACTTTACCTGGACTGAGACGATATCAAAGACAAAGGACGGTATTGACGAAAACAGCGAAGAGGCTTCCAAACCGGAAAACCGTCTCGTAGAGTCACAGCTCTGGATGATAAAGATGGTTTCAGCTGATGAGAACAAACCGGGAGAGAAGACAGCACCTGTACAGGTGACAAACTACAAGGGAGTAAACTTCTCCAAGGTGGCAAGTACAGTTACCGACAAAGGAAATGTCAAGCTCATCGCAGTGAAAACAGGGACATCTGTGACCAAGATTAAGAAAACAAAGGTTGCAGGCGTATCCGATAAAAATGATATGGTAGCGATGGATGTGGTTCCGGATACCAAGCCTGAAATCGACATAGAGGAGGATATCCTCAAGGATGTTAAGGCCGGTGAGTACGCAGGCTTTACCGTAAACGTACACAACAACGGGCTTAAGGAATCGAAAAAGCTGACAGTTTCAGCGGTCGATGACGGCGGTAAATCGATCCTTGACGGAGAGTCTGAGCTTGGCACTCTCTACGGTGGTGAGGAGCGAGAGGTCAAGTGTGTATTCACACCTGATAAAGCTGCCAAGAGCACATCGGTAACAATCAGTATCAAGGATGAGTCAGGAAAGGTACTTGACAAAAAGACCGTAAAGAAGACGTTCTCCGAGTCGATAGCAATATCTGATCTGTCGGTAGAGCCTACGGATAAGCGTGATGAGTTCATGGTTTACTTTAACGCGGCAAATGACGGAGAACGAAAGAGTGTTGCGCACAAGGCAAAGATAGGTGTAGCTAAAGGAAAGAAAAAGACTACGCTTAAAACCGTGTCCATCGAAGGTATGGATGTCGGGAAAGGCTCAATGTATGCAGTCAGAGTCAAAGCCAACTCGGCCAAATGGTTTGAGGCCACGGCAGACGGAGACGGCGGGCTTTCCGAAGTTGGTACATTCTATATCACGGATGGAAAGCAGGCACTGGATGCGTCTGTTTACCGTGAGGCGACCAAGGCTCAGATAGATGCGGTCAAGAGTCTCTCATCGAAGCTTGCGGGTGGAAAGGTAGCAAATATCAAATCCGGACAGAAGTATTACGGACTTGGTCTAGTTTCTACCAACAAGAAAGCCGATAAGGAAACAAAGGTATCGGGCGTCAAGACAGTTTATGTATCAGACGATCCGACTGTGGCAGATGTTTCAGCAGACGGTATCGTTACCGGACACAAGAAGGGTACTGCCGTGATCAAAGTCATCGCAATGCCTGCTGATACGGATAGTCTTGTTACAAGCGCGAAAGCTAAGTCAGATAAGTTCGGCGGAGAGTTCGCCGAGAAGACTGACGGTTATCCGGTTATGCCTAACGCTGCGATAAAGACCTACAGCGTAGTAGTAAATGTCGATGGCGGTTCGAACTTAAAGACTATCGGCGGAGTGACATACAAAAAGTCAGGAAAGACTGCCGTAGTCACCAAGGCAAAGAAGACACTTACCAAGGCTACGATCGCTGCCACGGTAAGCATCAAAGGCAAAAAGTATAAGGTAACAAAGATAAATGCAGGAGTATTTAAAAACTGCAAGAAGCTTAAAAAAGTAGTGTTCAAATCTGCTTCGGTTCCGACAATCGGCAACAAAGCGTTCGCCGGCATCTATAAGAAGGCAGTATTTGATGTACCTGACAAATCAAAGAAGAAATACAAAAAGAAGCTTAACAAAAAGACAGGATTCAAAAAGACAATGAAGATCAAATAATCTTGCAAGTGTTATCGGTACCCCGAAAGGGGTACCCATGACGCTTCGGAATGGAGGATAATATGAGCGAAGAAAACAAAAACGATGTAAAAAAAGATGACAATGAAAAGAAGATAAACCTCGATGAGCTCGAGAATATGAGCGGCGGAGGCGGAGGTATGGAAAGCGGTTATACTCATAAGACCGGAGATATCCCGACAGGCGGTACAAAATAAAAGGAAGACAGGATATGAGTGATTTATACCGTGAAGAAGCAATAAAGAATATCAGATCAGCCAAAAAGCTCGACAGTGATGTCCGCGTAGTATCAGTACGTATGTGGATCACGCTGTTCATCTCTTTGGCATTTGTTGTTGCACTCCTTATCTGGGGGATCGAAGGTAAAGTTCCCATAACGACAGATGTTATGGGAGTCTATGCTTTTTCACTTGGAAATCTGGATATACGAGCTGAAAGAAGTGGAACGATCGAGACTGTCCCTGAGAGTTCAGTCGTGTATATGAAGGGCGATGAATTATGCAAGTTCAAGGATGGAGAAGTTATATATTCACCGAGTAATATTTCCGTAAGAAAGACTTTCGTTAACCCCGGAGAATGGGTTCAGGAAGGGGATATTTTATTCTCCTGTACCAGAGAGTCAAAAAGTGCTTTGGGTGGTGTTGAAAGAGCTTATCTGTATATTCCATATGATGAAAATGACAAGTTTGATTACCGTCTGCCGGTGAGACTTGATGCGGTAGGAGTGGCTGAGGATTCATCTCGTATGCAGGGGATCATAGTGTCCAAAACAGAGACTGTGGTAAGCGAGGAGCAGATAAAAAAGAAGTTTGGAATGGAAGAGGTATCCGAAATCTTCGCAGATGGAAAGCCGAAGATAGAAGTGCTCTGTATACCAAAGGAACCGGGCAAGCTCTCGGAAGAGGCAGAAGAAGAGATGAGTGACGTGGATGACAGACAGATCAAAAATCAGGGATGGACGTTTGCCCTTTCTAAAGACATGGAAGATGATCCGCCGAATTTATTTTTCGTTCCGGATATGAATCTGGTCAAGGCAACAGTCACACTTGAGTACAAGAGACCGATCACTCTTTTGATACCTGCACTTGAGAGTGTTTTTAAACCGATCTCGGCTCAGTATTCTTATGATGAGATCGACTGGGATAGAGATATGGAACCGGTTGAATGATCGTGGGAAGAGTTATGGGAAACTACAAAAAGACATCAACCATTCTTCAGATGGAAACATCGGAGTGTGGTGCGGCCTCATTAGGTATGATACTGAAATACTATGGGCATGCCGTCCCACTCGAGGAGCTCCGCGTGGCGACGGGAGTATCCAGAAATGGTTGTAACGCGAAGAATATTATCCTGGCAGCAAGAAACTACGGGCTCAAAGCAGATGCTTATAAAAGAGAGCTTGGAGAGCTTGCCGGCTTAAAGACCCCCTGTATACTGTACTGGGGGTTTAGTCACTTTGTGGTTTTCGAGGGAAAAAAGGGACGTTATTATTATATAAATGATCCGGCATACGGACGCAGACGCGTAGATGAAAACGAGATGGGCAGGGAGTTTACGGGAATCTCTCTGGAGTTCTCGCCTGATACGATTAAGCCCAAAAGAGTAAGGGAAAAATCCATCCTGCGTATATCATGGAATCGCATGAAGGCCGAAACGATAACCATAGTTCCGTTGATCTTATTTGGGATATGTTCTGTCTTGCCGGGACTTATGGTGCCTGCGATGTCACAGGTTTTTGTCGATGAAGTGTTGTTATATGATGAGTCCTACTGGATAAATATCATTCTTATTGGATTTTTGGCCGCGGTAGTCATGCATGTGATCTTTATGGGGGCAAGGTACATCCTGTTATCCAGACTCCAGCTCAAAGTCAGTTATTTTTCCACCTATTCATTTTTGGATAAGCTTATGAGCCTGCCGATATTTTTCTTCGAACAGAGAATGCCCGGCGAGCTGTCTTTGCGTACAAAAAATAATGATATAGCGAGCGGATTTTTTTCGGGAGAGTATCTGGATATCCTGCTTGATACGATCATAGCTGCCGTATATCTTTTGCTTATGTTCTACTATTCGCCAACCATGGCTGCGATAACGCTGGGAATCCGTATAGTAGGTCTTTTGATCGAGAGGCTTTTAAACAACAGACTTCATGAGCATACGATGCGCTGGCAGAACGAGGATGCGAATGTTACAGGCGTGTTAAATAACGGCTTGCGCATCATCTCGTCACTGAGAGCTGCCGGAGCCGAGGAGGTCTATGTAGAGAGACTGCTGGGCAGATCCGCCACGGAGATGAGAGCTGCATCAGCCAGACAAAAGACCACCGAGTATCTGCACTCTATCCCTGCGGTCGTGGACGCGATCGTGCTTATGACCAATCTGTTGGTGGGAGGATGGCTCGTCATGACGAGCGAATACTCCGTAGGTTATCTGGTCGCGTTTATCATGCTGGAGTCGCTATTTGCAGGTCCGTTTGATCATCTTGTCAGACTCTCAGGTGTAAGAGAGCTTCTGAGGACCCATCTTACCAGGATTGACGATATCATAAACTATCCTTCGGACAATGAAGGTGTTATCTATGCGGATATGCCCGACGAGCGTCTCTCGGGAGATGTAGAGTTCAAAAATGTCACGTTCGGATACAGCAGGGTCGATGAACCCGTGATAAAGGATTTTTCACTGCGGATACCTGCAGGAAAGACGGTAGCGATCGTGGGAAACACCGGAAGCGGTAAGTCCACATTATCAAAGCTTCTGTTGGGACTCCATCATCCGGAAGAGGGTGAGGTATGCGTGGACGGTGTGTCGGTAAGGGAGATCCCTGAGGATATCAAGGCCGTTAGCGTAGCGGGAGTATCCCAGGAGACGACTCTTTTTCCGGGGACGATCAGAGACAATATCACACTGTGGAATCCTGATATCAGCGACAGGGAAGTGATAGATGCTTCAAAGAAAGCCTGCATAAACTTAGAGATACTCAGGCGCTCCGGTGGTTATGATTATCTCGTAAATGAAGGTGGTAATAACTTATCAGGTGGCCAGAAGCAGCGCATACAGATCGCGCGTGCGTTGGTGACACATCCGTCCGTACTTGTTATGGATGAGGCGACCAGTGCGCTTGATGCAGTGGTTGAGGAAAAGGTAATGAATAATATCATGAGTATCGGATGCACATGTATCGTGATCGCACACAGGCTTTCCACGGTCAGAGACTGCGATGAGATAGTGGTCCTTAATGACGGAAGGATCGCGGAGCAGGGAACTCATGAAGAATTGATAGAGAAAAAGGGATTGTATTTCGATATGGTCTCAACGAAAGAGGCATAAAGGATGAACGGAGCAGATGAAGCGAACCGCCTGATCCAAAAAAGGAAACAGGTAAGAGAAATGACTGCGGATGGTATGTCAGAGGGTATCCGCAATATTTTTGGTGCTTCAGAGGGAGTTTCCAGGTTGGGCATCTCACCCAGCCCTCTTTACAATGCTTTTTACAGAGCTACAAGAAACATGAACGTAAATGTTATCCCATATCACAGACTGTATGAGATATGTGATGAGAACTACACGGTGGAGGATATAGCAAGACTTTCTCATGTTCCTTGCAGAAAGGTAGTATTTGACAAGGAGTTTACAAAGGATCTTTTTGGTAATTATATAGTATTTGATGCGCAGACCGGAGAACCCGGTGTATTGATCCGTGAAAAAAAGGGCTACGTGATCATCATGGACGGAAAACCTCCTGTGAAAGCCGGTATGTCCACGAGAAGGGAGCTTAAGGATGAAGCGTTCGTGATATACGAGCCTCTTCCGGAGAAGCAGATGAGCTTCAAAGATGTCCTGCGCTTTACATATAAAGGAACATCGTTTAAGGACATGAGAAGCTTTGTGATATTCGGTATGCTCTCTTTGGCGACCGGGATAATACTTCCATTTATTACACAGCGTTTTTATGATTATATCCTCCCGGCGCTGGATGAGGAGCTTCTGATACAGAGTCTGACCATTGTCATGCTGTATATGCTTGCCAGTGTTGTATTTTCGACGACGTCGGGCCTGTGTCTGTACAGGATGCTGTCGAGAGGAGAAACAAGGCTTAAGGCAGCGATGATCGACAGAGTATTCCGTATGCCTACCGGTATTTTTTATCAGCATGATTCATCTGACATGACAGCAAGGACAATAGAGCTCCCACAGACGATGACAGAGGTGGCCGGAGGGATGGCAAAGGCCATTTTGGGACTCGTCTTCGCGCTGGTGTACATAGTGATGATGTTCATGTACGACGCTGAGGCTACATGGGTTGCCATCGCGTGTCTGGTGGTAGTTACATGCATTCTTTTGATAGTCGGATTTCGTCAGAAGAAACGCGCGGTCATTATGAAGAATGCTGAGACCCAAAACCAGACATTTTTGTTCCATATGATAAACGGTATCACGGCGTTACGTACGGCCGGAGCCGAAAACATGGCGCTTAACTCGTACATGAACGGATATCTGAAGCCGATGGGTATGAAGATGAAATCAGAGCATGCCAGAGGCTTTTCAAACGTACTTCGGACAGTAACGACGACGATCGTTGTATTGCTTATCATCTTTTTGGCATATGACGCAGACTTAAGTGTCGGTGAATATGTTGTTTTGACAACGCTTTTCGGACTTGTGTCAACATCAGTGTTTGCGGCACTCGATCAGATGATGCTTTTCTTTACCAAAAAGCCCGTGTATGACAGAGCGGCGGTAATTCTGAAAAATGTTCCGGAGGAGTCGAGTGCTCTGCTGGTTCCGAAGCCTTTCGTGGGGCGCATATTTATCGATCATCTTGGCTTTACCTACAGGGATATGGAGAAGCCGGTACTTCGCGACATATCTTTAGAGATCCAGCCGGGCGAATATATCGGTGTAGTGGGCGCATCCGGTTGCGGAAAGTCCACACTTATGAAGCTTCTTTTGGGCTTCTTTGAGCCGACAGAAGGAAAGATATATTATGACAGTCTGGATTTCGAGTGCCTCGATAAAAAAGAGCTCAGACGTCGTATGGGAGTAGTGTTACAGGATGGAAACCTGATCGCGGGTACCATTGCCGAGAACGTATCGGTTACCAAACCTGATGCGACAGAGGAAGAGATAATGCAGGTACTCGCCAAGGTAGGTATGGCAGAGGATGTAAACAGGATGCCTATGGGCATAAGAACGAATCTGTCCGAGATGTCACAGACGATATCGGGAGGACAAAGACAGAGAATACTCATAGCCAGAGCCATACTGGCAGGACCCAGAGTCCTGTTTATGGATGAGGCGACAAGCGCTCTTGACAATATCTCGCAAAAGCAGGTAAGTGATGCTCTGGCGGATCTGGATATGACGAGGATAGTGATCGCACACAGACTGAGCACCGTGAAGGAATGTGACAGGATCATCGTGATCGCTGACGGAGTGATCGCGCAGGAGGGAACGTATGATGAGCTGATGAGCGAGGAGGGATACTTCCGCGATATGGCTGACAGACAGATGCTGTAGTTAAAAAAGTAACACAATATAAAAGCATTAATACTGCAAGGAGGATTACAGAATGAAAACAAAAAGGTTTATGGCAGTCATGCTGACGCTGGCATTCATCATTGGATTCGCCATGCCGGCAGCACCCGCTACTGCTAAAGGTGAAAGCCTGAATAAGACCAAGCTTACACTTTCGGTAGGTGAGAGCGCGACTCTGAAGGTAAAGGGCTTAAAAGCCAAGGTTACATGGAAGACGTCGGATACCAAGGTGGCGTCAGTCACTGCCAAAGGAAAGGTGACCGCAAAGAAGACAGGAAAAGCCACGATCACCGCCAAGGTTGCAAAGAAGACCTTAAAGTGCGCAGTTACCGTAAAGGCAGCAAAGGCTCTTTCCAAAAACTGGTCTTCAGACTCTGCTGCAGCCAAAAGTCTCAGAGAGTATGTAGCCAAGGTCACAAATGCAAAGAATAAGGATGGGTTCATCCCGAAGAGCGATCGTATCGCCGTATTTGATATGGATGGAACGCTCATGGGAGAGAACTATTTTACATACTATGACACCATGATGTTCATAGAGTTTTTGAAGGATCATCCGGAGAGAGCCACTGAGGAGTTAAAGGCTGCTGCGGCTGAGATAAAGCCGGGATATAAGGCGGACATCACACTCGCTCAGAACTTCGCAAAGGCTTACGCCGGAATGACTGTAGATGAGCTTTATGACTACGCTGTTGAGTTCGGGAAAAGATATAATTCATGCTTTACAAATATGCGTTTCATCGACGGATTTTTCCTCCCGATGGTAGAACTTGTAAAATATCTGTATGAGAACGACTTTACGATCTACGTGGTCAGCGGTACCGAGCGTACCACTACACGTGCCATCGTTGCGCAGTCACCTATCGCTGATTATGTGAACAGTAACCATGTCATAGGAACTGAGTTTGAGGTAAAGGTTCGCGGTCACGAGACCGAGCAGTACAACACAAACTACAAGTATGCAGATGGTGACGATCTGGTGATCACCGGTGGATTTTTGCAGAAGAACTTAAATGCAAACAAGTCGATCTATATCGAGAGAGAGATCGGCAAACGTCCTGTGCTCGCTTTCGGAAACAGCGGAAGTGATACTTCCATGATGGATTATACCATCGACAAGAGAAACAAATATCCGACCGCGGCATACATGCTTGTAAATGACGATGCCGACAGAGACTGGGCAGGCGAGGATTGGGAGAAAAACTCCGAGAAATACAACGCCATGGGATATCAGTCCGTATCCATCAAAAATGAGTTTAAAAACCTTTACAAGGAAGGTATCAAAAAGGCACAGACACAGGGTACTACCGTGCTTTCCAAGGGAGTGGTTCCCATCACATGGACTACTTCATCGGATGAGCTTCTGATAAAGACCGATGAGGCAAAGGCTCTTTATGACAGACTGAAAAAAGGAGATTATCCGACGACGGATGAGCTCAAAAATGACAGGGTTACGGCTCAGATAGATGAGATATCGGCTTATTATAAGGATATCTACGGAAACACGAAGGATATTGATACCGCCGAGCGCAAGGCTCTGCGCGAGGATATCCTCAAGAAGTTTTTGGCAACAGGTTCCGCAAAGAGTGTGTCAACATCCGATACCGGAAAGAAGGTATATAAATACAACGGACCTCTCAAGAAGGATTATAAAATGGAGCTCGTTTTGGGACTGCCGGCATCGGGAAAATCATCCATGGTAACCGATCCTGACAGTGAGGCGAACGGGGCATTTATTCTCGATCCTGATGCCATCAAGGAACTTATTCCTGAGTTTATTGAGACAAGCGGAGCAGCCGCCGATGCGGTCCACTTCGAGAGTATGGATATCACCGCGGAGGCTATCAAGGCGTTTACCGAGGGTGATATGAAGGGAACGAACGTTATATATCCTTTGGTCGCAGCTGACTATGACGAGCTGATGAAGGACTATATCAAGCCGTTTGAGGCTGCCGGATACGAAGTCACGGTTAAGTACGTGGATGTACCTTTCAATCAGTCATTCGGAAGAAACATAGCAAGAGAGCTTGAGACCGGACGTGTTATAAACAGCTCAGTACTGCTTTACTTCGGTGACAAACCTTTGGAGGTTTATAACAAACTAAAAACCGAAAAGAACAGTAAAGGTAACCCGTACGACGCCGGTTACTACGAGAATTCATACAAGTCGCAGAGTCTCAAAAAGGCAGCGAAGGCGAAAAAACCAACTCTGTCGGTAAAGACCGTCAAGGTGAAGAGTGATGCAAAGGCAACGGTAAAACTCAAGAATATCAATAAGTCACTTGTTAAATCACTTACCGTAACCAGTGCGGACAAAACTATCGCAACAGTCAAAAAAAAAACGCAGTGAGCTTTACCGTGACCGGTAGAAATGCTTATGAGCAGACGAGAGCGTCAGCTACCATTAAACTGAAGAAAAAGGTCGGGGGAAAGAGCTCTTATAAATTCCTGATAAAGATCTATGTAAAGCCTGATAAGGCTTTGGCAAAAAAGGATCAGCGTGAGCCGAACTACACAAAAGCTTCTGACTGGCTTCATCTCCCCGTGAAAGACAGCAAGAAGATCGATACATTCTATATCTATCCTTCTGCTGTATCGGGCGGTGCGACCGAGCTTCTTTCGATCGATGATGAGGCTCATCGTAACGGAGCGCAGACAGAGTACTATGATGATGCTACCGTCTTTGAGTATGATACCAACGTTTACTCACCATACTATCGTCAGACGGATGGGAATATTTTTGCAAAAAAATCAGCGGCTGAGCTTGACAAGTATCAGCGTCACGAGCAGAAAAAGGATATATTTGATTCGCTCGATCTGTATTTCACCAAATATAACAACGGAAAGCCCTTTATCCTCGCAGGAACGCAGCAGGGCGCGGAGATGGTAAAGATAGTATTAAAGGACTACATGAAGCGCCATCCGGCCTATAAAAAGCGTCTGGTGGCCGTGTATGAGGACGAGGTTGAAAAGGCGAAGGTGGATACGGATGTGACTGAGTATGGAAGCTCACACGGTATCGACCTGACTACGGATAAAGCGATAGAGATCCTTTATACAAATGACGTTCACTGTGGTGTGGATGCAAAGATCGGTTATGCGGGCCTCAGCTGTATCCGTGAGGAGCTGAAGCGCGGCGGGGATGACACCATCCTTGTTGATAACGGAGACGCCGTTCAGGGCGGTCCTATAGGTCTTCTCACCAAGGGAGAGTCGATCGTCAATCTGATGAACGATGTCGGCTATGATGTGGCTATTTTTGGAAATCACGAGTTTGATTACCAGATCCCGCAGCTGTTCAAGCTTATCGACAGAGCAAAGTCATTTGAGTATATCTCATGTAATTTCAGGGATCTGAGGACGGGTAAGCTGGTTGCGAATCCATCAAAGATCATGGAAGTAGGAGGCAAAAAAATAGCCTTTATAGGTGCGACTACGCCGTGTACGCTCACCGAATCGACACCGAGATTCTTCCAGGATGATAAAGGTAATTATATTTACGGATTCAGCGGGGACACGGATACCAAGCAGCAGTTTTATGATACCGTGCAGGCTGAGATTGACGCAGTAAAGAGTAAGGGAGCGGATTATGTTATCCTGATGGCTCATCTGGGGCTTGATGATGAGGTTATCCCGTTCCGTTCGACTGATGTTATCGCGAATGTGAGCGGACTGGACATCGTGCTCGACGGACACTCACACACGGTTATGAATTGTGAGATAAAAAAAGGCAAGGACGGAAAGGATGTTCTTCTTACACAGACCGGAACCGGTCTTCAGTTTGTAGGAAAAATGACGATCGACTCCAACGGAAAGATATCGACGGGGCTTGTCGGAGATTATCATATAAAGGAGCCGAAGATAACCGCGGCTATAGACAGAGAGAAGACGGAGTTCCAGAAAATCCTTGACAAAAAACTTGGTACCGCACCTTTTGATATGATCGCTAAGGCAGCGGATTCTTCGTGGCTCGTAAGAAAACAGGAGACAAATCTGGCCGACTTTGTTGCGGATGCATATCGCGAGGTACTGGGTACGGATATCGGTGTGGCAAATGCCGGAGGTGTCCGTGACAGTATCCCTGCAGGCGAGATCACCTACGGAAAGCTTATGAGTGTTCATCCGTCGACGAACGACATGGTCATACGTGAGGTTAGCGGTCAGGAGCTCTTGGACATAATGGAGTTTTCAGTGATGAATCTGCCCGGTGAGAGCGGAGGACTGCTGCATTTCTCAGGATTGACCTATGATGTGGATCTGTCGAAGGATGCAAAGATAGAGGTTGATAAAAACGGAACGTTTATAAAGATAAACGGAACAGAAAGAAGAATATCGAATGTTAAGGTTGGAGGTGAGCCTCTGGATCCGGCCAAGATATATTCCCTCGGAGCTCAGACATATATCCTGGTAGACGGAGGAAACGGTTACAGCAAATCGATGTTCTCACATGATCATACCGATCTGCCAAAGACCGATCTCCAAGTAGTGATCGAGTATCTGGAGAAGCTCGGCGGAGTCATCCCTGAGACATACAAAGAGTCCCAGGGAAGGATGAACATGATCACGAAGTGAGCATTGATCGCATAGTGAGCATTGATCAGAATCTTCGGAAGTGGGTGCTTTTAGGGCACCCGCTTTTTTTTCTGATCAGATCTCTTATCTTACGGTATTGTTTCTTTGGTGCATTTATATATACATATGCGTTTTTGGCTATGTTTTTCAGCCAATTTTTGCCCATCGTAAAGAGTATTTTACTGTATATATTTATGGTCTTTAGCTTTTTACAGTCGCGCGCGGCGTTCCTGCCGACGGACGTGACATTTTTGCCGATGACAAGAGTTTTTAATTTCGGCATCCCGTAGAAGGCGTTTGCGGTGATCTTGGTTACCTTGTAGGATTTGCCGTAGATCTTTACCGAGTCTTTTACGTTGATAGATTTTGCATTCCAATTATACGGATTTGTTGCGGAAGCCTTACCGCTACGGACGTTGTAGCTGACCTTGCTGATCATGTAGTACTCATCAGGCTGAGGTTTTTGGTTACTTCCCGGATTCGTGGTAGGCGCCGGTGAGGCTGACGGATTCGGGTCTGCGGTTGCTGACGGGATGACGGTGTAGCGTTTTCCGTCGATGCCGTCAAAGTATATTCTGGTGCCGTAAAGTGTGGTATCTGAGTTGTATTTGTTTACGGCGATAGTCTGGGTGGTGCCGTCAGAGTAGGTGATGGTCGCTGTCGCTGCGCCCTCAACATAGGTTGCCTTTATCGTGGACGGAAGATCCGTGGCAGCGATGTAGTTTACCGTGGTGAGGTAGGTCTTTCCGTCGGATGTTTTGAACTGGATCGCGTTCGATCCACCTTTTAAGGCGATTCCCTGAGCGGCGATGTTTACGTCCTCTGTATTTTTGTTTGCATATGTTATGGTGACGATCTTTCCATTAGCTGAGGCTACCGCTTTGGCGCCCTGGGGAAGGTCGGTCACATTGGGATCGTTCCAGACTGCGGTGAAGGTCTGATCACCGGTCTGAGTTTTGGATATGGATGTTACGATCGTTCCCAAGCTGTTCTTCCAGCCGTAGAACTTTGCACCATCCTTGACGACATAGGTAGGCAGTTCCGCACCTACCCCGTAAGCATAGGAGGTAGGAGTGGTGCCGATGATGGTACCACCGTCAAGATTGAAGGTGATCTTATACTCTTTAGGCTTTACGGTGACGGATACTGTAACATCAGAATCCGGAAAACTGAAGGAGCCGGTATCTGTGACAGTAGATTTGGCATTTGAATCAGAGTAGGTTCCTGATGCGAGAATGCGTCCGGTGTTTTCAGTAATCTTGTAGGCTTTGATGAGCTGGTTGTCAACAGCCGTGATTGTTATGTTTGAAATACGCTCAACAGGTGAGGCGTGGGTTTCACCCTTAAAGGAAACGTTGGTAACAGTTCCGTTGTTTACCAATGTCGTCGTTGTTCCGTTTATGCCGGCTGTCATCGTTTTTACATTCGAGTCAGCGAGTCTGATCACATAATCATTATCCCAGTTAGCGTGCAGAGCAAGATTCCCCGATGTTGTCGCAGTGATGGAGTCAACCCTGTTATTACTTTGATCGTACCATCCGGTAAAATAGTGTCCGGGTCTGGTGAGTGTATGAAGAGTCTTTACATCTCCGTAGTGATAGGAGGTAACCTTTGTTCCGACCTCTGTTGCGTTTGTAGCATTGTTATTGTAAGTAATGCTGTAGGAGATTTCCAGCCATACAGGGTAAAGGTCGACAGTCGCATTATTAACGCTAGTGAGATTCAGCGAGCTCGTTTTTGGGAATTGTGTGCCGTCCAGATTGTTGAATACAGTTGCATTTCGGAGATTGTTTACAGGAGTGACCTCGGAAAATGGACGTAAATCATCCCGTGACCATCCGATGAACTTACAACCTTTTCTTGTAAAATGGCAGTCTGTTTCGGCATCCTTAACACTGTAGGAGTTATCATAGAAACAAGTGGTCGTATACGTCGTAGAATCGCTGTTTTCGTCTGAATAACTGCCCTTGTTATATCTGATAGTGTATTGATTTTGGTTGTATCTGGCGTACAGATCTATGCTTTCCGCTGCTCCGGCTATGTTTGTTTGAGTGTGACTGATATCATCTGCGGTGTACTTGATCTGTCCGGAATTTGGACTCTCCGACCAGCCTGCGAATGTATATCCTGTTTTGGAGGGAGGTGTCGGTAAGTTAACGGCAGTTCCATATGAGTATATAGCCGTTTCATCGTATAAGGGGTCAGAGCTATAGTATTTTACGCTATAAGATTTCAGCTCCCAGATTGCGTAGAGATTAATCGTTGAGGCGTAGCTTTTTGCAGCAAGAATACTTCCGACTGTTGCGCCGATAGGGGTTCTTGTTGTTGTGGCGTCTGATGACTGAATGTCAGACCATCCCACAAATCTGTAGCCTTCTGCGTAGTAGTTCTGGTCTCCTACGGCCGCGTCCTTCTCTGAATAGCGGTACTTTACGGTTTTGTTGCTGGTTGAGCCCGTAGTGCCTGGTGCAGGATTAGTAGGGTATTCAGGATGATAAACAAAGTTGTATTCATTCATTTCCCAGATTGCGTAAAGGGTAGTGTTTTCCTTAAACACTGCATTGGTTGCGCAGTCGGTAAACTCCACATTTCCGCCCGCATATCTTGACCAACCCTTGAAGGTATATCCGGTGCGAACGAAGGTGTTTGCCGGGAGTCCTGTTGTTTGATCTGAAGGGTTTTGGTGGTAGGGTACGCCATAGGTTGCTGAAAGCGTGGTGTTTGCCAACCCGGAAGGATCGGTTGCCTCTGCGCTGTTTTTATTGAACCGTACAGTGATCGCATCCGGAGTTGCTTGCCAGTATGCAGTGAGGGTTTTCTCATTGAGAGGATCCGCGGGATCGGTGCCCTGCTGTGCGGGCTGGTTCCAGCCACGGTATGTACCATCGCTCTCAAATACCTGTTCGGAAGGAGATACCGAATCATCAAAGTAGCCTAAGAATGAATGGAACGGCATTGTAGGAAGTTTGGTACGATCCAGATTTGTGAATGCTAAATATGTTTGATCTGTAGTATTTACATATGCATAAAACGGGTTGATTCCGCCGTTTTGATTCTGAGGTGTAGGCTGATCTGTTGATCCGCCGGGACTGAGGGTGAATCGAACACTTCCATCTGCGTATTTCGGTATGTTGTCGCCAGCTGGCTTGTCGCTGTCTGATGTGAAGCCTGAGGCTCCAAACTTATCCTTCAGGGATGAGTTTTTATAACCGTGGAATGCAACACCGTTGTATGTCGATCTGTCAGCATATGAGGCGTTCAGAGCATCTACATAGATGATGTTTCCAGCATCATCTGTACTGTGGAGAACATACTCCCGAAGAGTCCCAAGAGTTTTCGGGAGTTTGAGTGTTATACCGGTTTTGCCGTATCCAACGTAACTCTTGACTTCGGTAAGAGAGGTTGCAGAGGCGTCAATGGTAACACCGGATGGAACTGAAACGGTATCATCGAAAAATGAATCGACGCCGTTATGAAATTTTGTTGCACCGATACTGTTTACAGTAAGAGTATTTGATGAATTATCGGGATCAGGTATCGTACCCGGAACGTTTATGGTTGTGCCAGGGGAAAGAGTTGCGCTGTGGACATATACTTCATCCGCTTTGGTGCCGTTTTTTATATATACGTAGGTGACATCGCCACATACGTAAGTTAAGGCAGTTGCACGTGCAATCGGGCCTGCTGGAGCAAACATGGATACCATGAGTATCAGGCTGAGTATGGCAGCGGTAGCTTTCCTTCCATGCCTGCGTACAGTCTTTCTGCGACCATGAAGATGTTTTATCATATCCGTTCATCCTTCCTGTATATATGTCAATTGGGCAGATTTACCCTTATCATCAAATATGTATTTCGGCATAATGGGCCGAAATCTTCACATACAATTATTCTAATCCTTTTCCCGTCTTATGTCAAACGAAATGGGACGATCCTGAAGGGTGGAAACAAGGGTCGTTCCGACTTTTTGAAAGAAAAGTACTATTTAGTAGGAATATCGGTTTTTCTTGCGGAAGCGGAAACAGAGGCCGTTCCGACTTTTTGAAAAAAAGAGCAGTTTTGTCGGAAGAAGTTTGTTGGTAAGGACTCCGGCGGAGGTGTGTGAGTTGGTCGAGGCGGAAAAAATTCCGACTTTTTGGGAGAAAAGAGCAGTTTAGTAGGAATGGGGTCTGTTTCCGCGCAAATTGAAAAATCAGGAATTCCGACTTTTTGAATAGAAACAGAAGAAAAGTCGGAATCGCCGCTGCTTCCACTCCTCCTCCGCCGGCCTGTCACACCGGCCTGTCACGTCGGCCTGTCACGAAACCACTTTGCAAGAATGGCATAAAATGGGATTGTAGAAAAACCATAAACACCTGACACTATCACAAAAAAGTTCTACTTGATTTTTTCCTTCATATAATTTATAATAAAACGAGCGGAAATGAAAGGAGTTTTTTATGTTTAGTCAGTTTTTTGGAAACTATCTCTTAGAAAACAACAAAATCACCGCTGAGCAATTTGACTCATGCATGAATTATATCAAGGCGAATCGCGTCAAATTGGGGCTTATCGCTGAGAGCGAGGGATTGCTGACAAGTAGCCAGGTGATGGAGCTCAACTATCTTCAGGTACAGTCCGATGAGCGATTCGGCGATCTTGCAGTCAAGAAGGGTTATTTGACTGAGTCGGATGTCAACTATCTGCTTGGACTGCAGAGCAATCCATATCTGCTTTTCGTCCAGGCGCTTGATGAGAACGGATGCCTGACGCATGAGGAAATTGATTACAATCTTACTGCCTTCCAGAAGGAGAATGATTATTCAAACTCCATCATGAAGGCTATTCGTGATGCAAATATTGAAGGGATGCTTCCGGCGTTCATGGATGTGCCGGACAAAAGATATCTTGATCTGGTTGGATTGGCACTCAGAAATATAGTGCGTTTTATCAACACATTCATCCGTATCGCCCCGGGCGAGTTCATCTCAGGAGTCACTCATAAATACGCTGCATATCAGCATACGATCGGTGACTACCAGGTTATGCTCGGATTCACCGGAGAGGATGACGAGATCCTCATGATGGCTGACGGTTATGCCAAAGAGGAGTTCGGTGAGGTTGATGAGGATGCGCTTGACTCCATCGCAGAGTTTACCAACTGTGTAAACGGTCTGTATGCTGCAGAGCTCAGCTTCCAGAACATATCGATGGACATGATGCCTCCACAGCTTTCATTTGATGAGAAGATCGATATAAACGGAGAGTACTACATGCTCCCGATTTTCTTGGAAGGTAAGCGCGTAAACCTGATAGTAAAGTTTGATTAATAAAGTTTGGGAGGAAGAAAAATGGCAAAGATACTTATCGTTGACGATTCCCGGACCTCACGAAGAATGTTGACGAACATTCTTGAAAAGTTCGGACATGAGGTTGTCGGCGAAGCGAAGAACGGCGAAGAGGGCATAGAGAAGTACAAAGAGTTAAGGCCTGACATCGTCACACTTGATATCACGATGCCGGTCATGGATGGTCTCGGAGCGCTTGATATGATCATCGAGGAGGATCCGGATGCAAACGTGATCATGGTCACCGCAGCAGGTCAGAAGGAGAAAATGGTAGAGGCTATCAAGAGAGGTGCGCTCGAGTTCATGCAGAAACCTTTCGATCCTGATCAGATCGAGGCTATTATCGAGTCAATCCTGGCTGAAGAGTGACAGCAAAACAGACAGCGCATAACAGAGCAAATTAAAACGTCGCCCGTAAGGACGACGTTTTTTTACTTGCCAAATCTTATACAGTCGATTATAATTAGATACGACAAATCAGTTCTTTCAAAGGATCAAAATAGTAGGTAGATTTTGAGGTTTCGAAAAGGATCTCAGGACGGAGGTATGATTATGATGGATATGAAAAAAACGGGTCTGCTCAAAAGAACAGGTGCACTGGCTGTAGCGTTTGC
>CAMVOY010000006.1 GCA_947169235.1 uncultured Lachnospiraceae bacterium
TGCCTGACATGTGGCAGTACGTAGTCAAAGGTCTCGTGCTTTTGATCGCCGTTGTATTCGACGTCGTATCAAATCACAAGACCGGTAAGTCATGATGCAGCTGGACGAAAAAAAACAGCGCATGGTCAAAATGACCCTACGTATCGTCGTCGCCGTGTATATTGGCTTTATGGGCGGTATGCTGGTGAAGGGATACTTAGGTGATCCGAATATCGCTTTTCTGATTTTCGGCATCCTCTTCCTCGTACTTGCGGTCGGCTTTATCATCTACGCGCTTGTGTCTTTTTTCAAGACACCGGCAGCGGAGGACGTCTCGTCAGAGGCGCCGCCGACTGCTGACGAGGTACCTGATGAAAAGGATACGCCGTCGCAGAAGCTTGGTATCAGGGATATCGCAAAATACGATAATTCGGATGATGAATAAAAATGAAAAGGCTCGCCTGATTGATGGCGGGCCTTTTTGATTCGGTGTTTTAATAATATGTTGCAAGAAGACAATCGGGGATCTTATTGTGTATCTGCGGGGGCACGCTTGCGCTTTTTTCCCGAACGCAGTGATACACTTATAAGATCCCCTGCTTGAGTTGCTGAACGCTTGCATAATAAAAACCATCCGAATGGAAACGTTGCCAAGCGCACTTGATAAGCAGTGACTTTCGGTGGGCGCCCCGAGGACCTGTTTGAGCGCAGTTTCGAAGCGCGAAGTGCGCACGAAACAAGCGAGTTCCGCAGGGGCGCCTATGGTTACCGAAAGGTGCTGCGAATCTAGTACGCTTGTGTCTGTTTCCGTGAGGATGGTTGTTTATTTGCAAGCGTAAGTAAGCAAGCATCAGCTAGCAAGCATCAGATCACCAGCGTGATATCATTAGTGTCGGCAAGCTTGTCAGCCGGAATGTAATTATCGGAAAGTGTTTCACCGTTTAAAGTGAGTGAACTAAAGCCCGATTCGTGTCCGTTTGGATTCTCCACCGTGATGTGCATCTTCTTGCCACGGAATGTTTTATCCATGGAGAAAGACTTCCAGTCTGACGGGATCGACGGAGCGAGACGGATCCCATCCGGATCAGGACGGAGACCGAGGATACCCTCGACGCATCCAACCATGATCGTCGATGCGGTACCGGTGAGCCAGTGAACATGCGAACGTCCGTGGTTAAGACTCGCTTTGCCTTCTGTAAACTGTCCGAAGCAGTAAGGCTCGATGGTACGTTTGTCGGCAATGTCGTTTTGTGCTGCAGGGTTGTTTTCCATAAAGTATTTAAATGCGCGGTTACCGTGACCGAGGAGAGACTCGGCGAGGATCAGCCAACCCTGGGACTGTGAAAAGATACCTGCGTTTTCTTTGGAACCCGGGTTGAATAGTACAGCGAGAGCACCGTCGAACGCATGCGCATGGTATGGCGGATCCATGAGAACCGCACCGAAGTCGGTGTTCAGTCTTTCAAACACCTGCTGCATGGAGGTTTCGGCCTGCTCCTTTGAAGCGAGTCCGCTTATCACTCCCCAGCTCTGCGGGTTCAGCCACATATTTGCTTCCGGATCATTTCTGTCACCGATTCGCTCTCCGGTATCCTTGTAGCCTCTGAGGAAACGGTCTTCGTTCCAGCAGAGTTTTTGAACGAGTTCACCGAAGGTTTTCTGCTTGTCTTCGAGTTCTTTTTTGAATGAAGAATCTCCCTTGATATCTGCAAAACGTCCGAGTATCGTAAGTGCGTAGTAATACTGTTCGGCAACGAAGGAAGATTCGCCCATGGCGCCGAGTCTGAGGCAGTCGTTCCAGTCGGCGTGAAGTCCGGCGGGCATTCCGTGAGCACCGAGATGGTTATCCGAAAAGTCGATAGCTCGTTTCAAATGCTCGTATACTGTGCCTTCATCCTTGTTGGCGAATGGGATCACTTCATCCAAAAATGCAGTATCGCCGGTTTCTGAAACATATTTCCATATGGTCGGGAACAGCCAGAGAGCATCATCTGCGCGGTATGCCGGATGTCCGGTTTCCTTTACATATGACTCGTTTTCGGGTGTATCCTCGTGCCCCGGATTGTGTGTGTACTTTACGAGCGGAAGTCCGCCACCGTGATTGACCTGAGCTGAAAGCATGAATACGATCATGTCCTTCGCCATATCAGGACGGAGGTGGATCACTCCCTGTATATCCTGAACGGTATCGCGGTAGCCGAAACCGTTACGCTCACCGCAGTATATGAATGAAGCCGCTCGGGACCAGATGAATGTCATGAAGCAGTTGTATGCATGCCAGGTGTTCATCATTGTGTTGAACTCCTGAGATGGTGTGTCGACCTGAAGTGCATCGAAACGGGCATGCCAATCGGAAACAAGTTCTTTAAGTTCCGTTTTACATTTGTCTGCTACACTACTATAATATGAAGAAACTATTTCGCCGGATTCTTTTTCATCTTTCTCTCCGAGCAAAAATGCGATCGTTTTTGTCTCGCCGGGAGCGAGTTTGATAACAGTGGAGAGAGAGCCGCAGCTGTTTGAATTATAGTTCGTTGTATCGGAAAGCTTTCCGCTTGTAACGCCGATCGGGTCAGAATAATCGTGACCGTTTCCGAGGAAGTCCGCTCTGTCTCCGCAGTATGAGTTCACCTTTTCGCCGGCAAGTCCGAAGAATCGGCGTCGAACCTGCTTATCATCTAGCGTATCTCTTGCAGCGATGATATCAAGGTTTCCGTTCACTTCCTGCAGGATCCTGTTTTCTTTAAAAGAAGTTCTGGTGATGAACTGTGTGTACTGCAGATTTACCATGTCATTCGAGTAGTATGGATCATTGGTGAACTCTGCGTAACCTGTGATAGTGAGATCCTTTGCCTCGTTCGTGGTATTTTTCAGAGAGAGCTCCCATACCTCATAAGTTGCATCCTTGGGTACATAGTAGGTCGCCACGCTTCGAACTCCGGCATAGTCTGTGATAAAACGGGCGTAGCCCATGCCGTAGCGAACGATATTTACGTATTTGTCAGAGTTTATGTTGTCGCCGGAGCCGTCAGGGGCGGCCTTTTTTGCCAAATCCTCATCTGCTTCCATGAAATCCTTGCGTACGGGTTTCCAGGAAGCGGACCAGTAATCCTCGGACGAGTTATCTCTAATATAAATGTATCGACCCGGGTAATCAACACTGTTGAAGTTATAGCGAAGAATACGTCCCTTCGCGCCTGACTTTGCAAAGGAGTACCCGCCTGCATTGTTGGATATCAGCGCTGCGTATTCCGGTGAGCCGAGGTAGTTCGCCCACGGCGTCGGGGTATCCGGACGCAGGATGACATATTCGCGGTTGTCATTGTCAAAAAAACCGTATCTCATACTAATCCTCCATATTCGACGGGTATGAATCCCGTTTTTTAAAAAATAGGCTCAGTACTTACGAGCCTGTGAGATATATTCTACCACATCCTTTCTTATAAAAAAAGTGCATAATTTTAAAAAAAACAAACCCTTTATTGTAAAAAATATACAAAAAATAAAAAAAAAGTGTTGATTATGTGACAAAAGTGTGGTATTATACTCTATGGGTTTCGAGAAAAGCCCGAAAAATCAATCGTGAGGATCAGGCAGATCCCCACAAAACAACCAAAATTCATTACAGGGAGGAATTCATTTATGAAGAGAAAATGGTTGGCAATCGCTCTTTCTATGGCACTTGCTGTAGGAATGCTCAGCGGTTGTGGAGACAACAAGGAGACTGCTGCAAACAACGATACACAGCAGACTACAGATGACACTAAGGAAGAAGAGCCGGCACCGGCTGATGACACTCAGGAAGAAGAGCCGGCAGTTGAACTTCTCGAAGATGGTGGCGGTAAAGTGCTCAACATCTACTGCTGGAACGAGGAGTTCAAAGAGAGATTTGAGCAGTACTATCCGGACTACAAGGACGGAAAAGTAGGCGACGTAGAGATTAAGTTCATCCAGAACGTAAACGAGGGTTCAAACTACCAGGATAAGCTGGATGAGGCTCTTGGTAAGCAGGAAAGCGCTGCTGCAGACGACAAAGTCGATCTGTTCATGGCAGAGGCTGACTACATCGCTAAGTATTCATCAGCAGCAGCTGACGTTGCTGTAGACGTTCATGCACTTGGTCTTACAGACGATGACATGAGCAACATGTATGATTACACAAAGCAGGTTGCAACTGATGAGAACGGCGTTCTTAAGGGAGTTTCATGGCAGGCTTGCCCGGCTGGTATGATCTACCGTCGTTCAATGGCTAAGAAGTACTTCGGTACAGATGATCCGGATGCAATCCAGGAGCAGGTATCTGACTGGGATAAGTTCGAGCAGGCTTGCAAGACCATCAAAGAGAAGTCAAAGGGTAAGGACTTCATGATGGCTGGTCCGAACGATATGCATCGTATCTACACAAACAATGACTCAACCAAGTTCGTAGACGGTGACAAGCTTACATTCACACCGGGATCAGAGCAGTGGGTTGACAACACCAAGAAGTTCTGCGACGAGGGTTATGTACTTAGCCCGACAATGGGTCTGTGGAGCGAGGATTGGAACAAGAACATGGGTAAGGATGGTCACGTATTCGCATTCTTCGGCCCGGCATGGTTCATCTCCTTCACAATGTCAGCAGCTTCAGGTGCTACACAGAATGATGACGGAACATACACTCACAAAGATGGTAAGGATTCTTACGGCGATTGGGCACTTTGCCTTGGACCGCAGTCCTTCAACTGGGGTGGTACATGGATCATGGCAGCAAAGGGTACTGACAACGCAGCACTCATCAAGGATATCATGCTGAAGATGACATGCGATCAGACAATCCTTTACAACATCTCTAAGGATAAGCAGGATTACGTAAACGGTAAGGAAGCTTGCGAGAAGCTTTCATCTGATGGCGTAACAGCTCCGTTCCTTGGTGATCAGGACATGATCGGTACACTTAAGCAGTCAGCAGAGAACATCTCTATGACAAACCTTACAATCTATGATCAGGCTTGCATCGAGAACTCTGAGAATGACTTCGGCGACTTCTTCTCAGGTAAATCTTCTAAGGAAGACTGCTTGAAGAAGTGGCAGGATGATGTACTTAAGAAGTTCCCGAACCTTACAGTTTAATCTAAAAGGGGATTTTAACTAAAGACCTAAAATGGGGGCAGGATTTGTCCTGCCCCTATTTTTAACTCAAATAATCTTTAGGGGGCTTGTTGCTATGGCGAAAACAAATAGTGCAACAGTCGCGGTAAGACAGAAAAAAAATAAGTTAAAATATGGGAAATGGGGTATCATTTTTATCCTTCCGTTTTTTATCGCGTATTTCCTCTTTTCGTTTTATCCGCTGATTACAACGTTTTACTATAGTTTCTTCTCACGTTTTAAGGATCCTGTAACGATCAAAACGGTTGAGAAATTTGTTGGATTTAAAAACTATTCTACATTGTTTACAAAGGATCCGTTCTCAGAGACCGGATTCATCTATCATTTTGGAAATACATTTTTACTTTGGATTTTGGGATTTATTCCGCAGTTGTTACTCTCGCTGCTTTTCGCTTCATGGTTTACGGATATCCGTTTGAAGCTGAAGGGCACAGGCATAATGAAGGTAGTTTTGTACCTTCCGAATATGCTTATGGCATCTTCTATCGCCGTCCTGTTCAACAAGCTGTTTGCTTTGAGTGGACCGGTGAATGACCTTCTTGGAACCAACATTGATTGGCTACAATCGGCCTGGGGTGTCCGAGGGCTTATAGCCGCGGTTAACTTCCTGATGTGGACCGGTAACACGACCATCCTTTTGATGGCCGGTATCATGGGCATCGACCCTGCACTTTATGAGGCAAGTGCTATCGATGGTGCCACAGCAGGACAGCAGTTTAGAAAGATTACGTTGCCCATGCTTAAACCTATCATGTTGTATGTGCTCGTCACATCTATGATCGGTGGTTTGCAGATGTTCGATATCCCGAACCTGTTAGTAAAACAGGGTGGTACTCAGAAGGTTGCCCAGACAGTCGTTATGGACATCTCAGCTGGTATCGGAGGATCCGGAGATATCGGTTTGGCCGGTGCAGAATCAGTTATACTGTTCTTTGTTGCCGGTATAATAGGACTCATCCTCTTTAAGTCGATGGAAAGCGACGATGATAAAGAGAAACGCAAGAATAAAAAGCGTGAAAAAGCAGAGAGAAAAGCTGCTATGGCAAAGGGGGTGTGATGAAGAATGACTGAAGATTTCAATTCCAATCTTACAGCGGAGGAGAAAAGAGGTCACGTCTTCCTCATTATCCGCCGTATTATATCTTACGTTATACTTATTGCCATGTGTCTGCTGTGTGTCTTTCCATTTTTAACACTGCTGATCAACATGACAAAGAACCATGCTGAGCTGAGCCAGGCGTTCAGCCTGATCCCGGGCGGATCCTTTATCAAGAACTTTACCAGGATCATCAACGATAACAACGTAGCCGTTGTTCGTGCGATGGGTAACTCACTTCTTATCGGTGCAGTGACCTGTATCATCAACGTGTATGTATCTTCGTTGACAGCGTATGGTCTGTATGCTTATGAGTTCCGTCTGAAGAAGGTTGCATATACCTTCATCATGATAGTCCTGATGGTACCGACTCAGGTATCCGCTCTGGGTTACGTTCAGATGGTTAAGGGTTGGGGCTTTGAGAATGATAATGCGTTCCCTGCTCTGATCTTCCCGGCTATCGCTGCTCCGGGTGTGTTCTTCTTCATTCATCAGTATATGGAGAGTGCACTTCCGCTTGAGATCGTCGAGGCCGGTCGTATCGATGGTGGACATGAGTTCTACATATTTAACTTCGTTGTCCTACCGATACTGAAACCTGCTATCGCAGTGCAGATGATCTTCTCGTTCGTCGCATCGTGGAATAACTACTTCCTTCCACAGTTGTTGATGCAGAACACATCGAAGACTGCGACCCTGCCGCTGGTCGTCGCCGCGCTGAATGCGTCCGGTAACGACAACTTCGACCTTGGTAAGGTGTATATGGTGCTTGGTTTGGCTATCATGCCGCTGATCGTCGTATACCTGTGTCTGTCGAAGTACATTATCCGAGGTATCGCCCTGGGATCAGTCAAGGGATAGCTTGTCAAGCAACGAGGTATGCCGTACCGACTCGGACTGCAAGCAGTCCTCGTGTCACGGCAGTCGTTAAGCAATTAAAAACATCCTACTGTGAGCACATGCTCACGTAGGATGTTTTATTATTGCTTACCTCGTTGCTAACGCGTACTATTCCGGTAACTTCAGATCGCCATCCTTTGCCCATCCGAGCTTTTTGACGATCATATGAAACAGCGGTGTGAGTATCGCAGGAAGGACAATGCATATTGCAAAAAGTCCGATCCAATCCATCGCTGTGATCGCGTCCTTTGTTCCTTCGGCAACATCCTTTACCCATCCTGAATATACGCCGATCTGACCGACGAATCCGCATGTTCCCATTCCTGAGGAAACTGCAGCGCCGTTCATCTGCATGCCGAAAAGACATGTGGCAAGAGGTCCCGTTATGGCTGATGTAAGTATCGGAGCGATCCATATACGGGGATTTTTAACGATATTAGGCATCTGAAGCATTGATGTTCCAACGCCCTGTGAAATGAGTCCTCCCCATTTATTCTCTTTAAACGACATCACTGCGAACCCTATCATTTGTGCCGAGCAGCCTGCTACAGCGGCTCCTCCGGCGAGACCGGTAAGCCCCAGCGCGGCGCAAATGGCAGCTGAGGAGATTGGAAGTGTGAGTGCGATACCTATGATCACAGAAACAAGTATTCCCATCAGGAATGGCTGAAGATCTGTGGCCCACATAACGAGATCGCCGACCCACATTGCGGCGCTTCCGAGTGGCGGAGCGATAAGAGCTGATAGCCCGATCCCGACACCTACGGTCACAAGAGGGGTGACCAGGATATCAAGCTTTGTTTCCTTGGATACGAGCTTTCCTATCTCGGCCGTGATTATCGCAACAAAAAGTACTGCCAAAGGCCCTCCTGCACCACCGAGTGCATTTGAGGCAAAGCCTGCCGTGATCAATGAAAACAGAACGAGCGGCGGACATTTCAATGCGTGTCCGATAGCCACCGCCATTGCAGGACCGCTCATGGCAGCTGCGAGACCGCCTACGGTGTATGGAACATCCTTTATCGTAGCCACGGTCATTGTCAGAAATCCGATGTCGAACTGTGTACCAATGGTATCAATGATAGTCCCAATCAGCAAAGAACAGAAAAGTCCCTGTGCCATCGCGCCCAAAGCGTCGATACCATAACGCTTGAGCGAGATCTCGATGTCTTTCTTCTTCAAAAATTCTTTCATTTTTTCAATACTCTCCTTATGAATATATGTGAACCGCCATTGTGGGATGGCGGCTATCACCAATTTAAAAGGACGGTTTCCTCTCCTGTGGAGCTTTCAAGCTGGATGTCCTTTGCGTTGAACTCATTCTTCTGAAAAAAGTTCATGGCTCCTTTGTTCTTGGTATAGACAGATGCCTCGAGTATGCCCATCTCATCCTTCAGTTTGTCCAAAAGAAGTGAGCCTATACCACGTCCTCTTTCTCCTTCGATAACAGTGATCGCGACCATGGCTTCCTCCATTGAGCCGGCAAACCCCAGGATGCGACCGTCTTCTTCGTATATATATACGGAAGCGATACTCATCACGCGAAGGACTTCTTTATAGTTTTTGCTCCAATATTTTTTGGGGATGAAGCTCTGCTCCTTTACATTACTTTGAAGCCAGATCTCCATCATCTCTTCTATTTGCTTCTCTGCGTTTTTTGCGCCGGGTTTCAGCTTTCGTACATTTTTTACTTCGGCAGCTTTTTTCTCAGTAGTTTCTTTTATTGCTGCATCAGCGGCGGCCTTCTTCGCGGCAGCTTCTTTTTCAGCAGCAGCTTTTTCTGCAGCTTCCTTTGCGGCTTTTTCCTCAGCAGCCTTTTTTTCGGCTGCGGCCTTTTCGTCCGCCCTCTTTTTCCAGAGCTTTTCTGCGACAGACGGGTCGCCGATCGCGGCGATGACCTGAGCGACCGCGCTTATATCCTTGGTCACATCTTTTCCGCCTTCCAGTCGGTGTCCGGTATTCTTGATCTCTATCAACGGAAGCTGAAGCTTTTTGCAGGCTGCACGCAGAGCCTTTATCTCGATGTGCTTGTCGTCCGTGCCGCAGGCAACTCCTGCGATAGATCTGTTCGGATTTAAATATGCGTAGATGGCCTCGAGCGGTGTGTAGAGGATATGTGTAATATTATCAAGTTTGAGCATGTCCTCGAGCATCAGTCCGATCACGGTACCAACAGACTTTTCCGCAAAAATGATCTGCTCGTAATCTCCGAAATTCACGGCAGAGAGGCGTTTTAAAAGATTCTTTGATGCTTTGTCAGCAAATGCGTCCAGATCATCAGTTTCCCTAACGCCATAATCATCTACCGGGATAACTTCATAGCCTGCGTAGCTATACGCAATTCTTGTGTAGTATAGAAGTGGGCAATCAACGCTGTAACGGATTCCCGGAAGCAGTATAAGCAATCCTTTTTTCATAGTATCCCTCCTAACATCGAAACGTACTACATTTTATCAAGAAAGCACCGAAGTGTCAAGGGTAAACCGTGTGAGTCCATAACGAGTTTTTACTTGCGGTTGGGGATATTTTTGTGTATAATCAGATAGATGCGGAAACAGGAAAAACTATGGGGCGGTTCTTTTATGAGTAATGTAAAAAAGGTGATAGTTGGGATGAGCGGCGGCGTTGACAGTGCGGTTACGGCGTATCTGATGAAGGCTGCCGGCTATGACGTTATAGGGCTGACTTTAAAGACATGGGTAGCCGAGGACGGCAGGGAAAGCAGATGCTGCGAGCTTGATGATGCGAGAAGGATCTGTGATGCTTTGGCGATCCCATATTATGTCCACTCCTGCATGGATGAGTTTGATAAAAATGTCATAAAGCCGTTTATCGAAAGTTATCTGCATGGGATGACTCCGAATCCGTGTATAGGATGTAACCGTGACATAAAATGGAATAAGATGATGGAGGCTGCCCGGATGTATGGAGCTGATCTGGTGGCAACAGGTCATTATGCGTCTGTTGTGACTCTTCCGAATGGGAGGGTTACGGTCAGGATGGCTGAGCATGCCGATAAAGATCAGACATATATGCTCTACAGATTGACTCAGGAACAATTGAGAGCGACTATCATGCCACTCGGAAAGCTATCAAAGGATGAGGTGCGTGAGATAGCGAAAAAAGCCAACATACCCGTGGCGGATAAACCTGATTCTCAGGAGATATGCTTTATCCCGGATGGCGATTATGCATCCTATATCGAGGAGCACGCTGACGATGAGCTCCCCGGCGAGGGGAACTTTGTGGATGAGGACGGAAAGATCATCGGCCGGCACAAGGGAATCATTCACTATACGGTTGGTCAGAGAAAGGGGCTCGGGATCGCCATGGGATATCCGGTGTTCGTGAACAGGATATGTCCTGATACCGGTGATATCGTTTTGGGCAGGGAGGATTCCATATACCGCTCTGAGATCGAGTGCGAGGATGTGTGCTTCATGGGCATAGAGGATCTGCCTCAGGGTCAAAAACTGTCCGCACATGTTAAGGTCAGGTATCATCATGCCGGAGAAAAAGCTACGATCGAGAGGATCGGAGATGGACGTGTACGTGTTATTTTTCTGAAGCCGGTGCGGTTTGCGGCGCCAGGTCAGTCGGCAGTTTTTTATGATGAAGAGGGGTGTGTTCTCGGGGGCGGGATCATATCGTTTTTCTGAAATATACCTTGAAAGTCGGACGAAAATGTTATAGAATATAGTAGTGGATCATCTTATGGAAAGAAAGGGGTGATGACTTGGAAGGATTAGCAGAAAAGCTGGTCGAAGAGCTTGAGTGTGAAACGGTCTTTACGATACCGATCGGTGACGGCATTCCTGTTGCGGAATCGGTCGTTGTGACCTGGATAATCATGGCGGTCATGCTGATCTTCTGCTTCATCATGACGAGGAATCTTCGTGTGAGGAACATTTCAAGGCGGCAGGCGGTGATCGAGACAATCGTCGTAAAGCTGCAAAACCTCACGGGGAGCATGGTCGGTGAGAAGGGGAAGGCATTGACGCCGTATCTCACGACCATTCTTATGTATATCACCCTGGCGAATATATGCGGTATATTTGGATTCAAGTCGCCGACCAAAGATCTGAATGTCACCATAGCGCTGGCGCTGATGAGTATCATTTTAGTTCAGGCAGCGGGTATTCACTATCTTGGATTCAAAGGGTGGCTGAAAGGATTTACACAGCCGATAGGTATGGTCACACCGTTCAACATTCTTGATCTGGTGACGAGACCGCTTTCGCTGTGTATGCGACTGTTTGGTAATGTGCTTGGTGCGTTCGTCATCATGAAGCTTTTGGAAGCGGTAGCGCCGGTGGTAGCGCCTGCGATCTTCAGCATCTACTTCGATCTGTTCGACGGTATACTTCAGGCATATGTCTTTGTATTCCTGACCTCGCTCTATATTAAGGAGGAGATCGAAGAGGAGGAAGAAGAGAACGGGAAAAAGAAAAAGAGGCGCGGCAAAAAGATCCTGAAACTGCAGGATGAGAAACAGGAAAGTGTAGCGTGATATCACGTAAACATAACAAAAAACGGAGGTAACTAAATTATGGGAACAATTGCAATCGGAGCAGGATTGGCGGTTTTCGGAGCGTTAGGAGCGGGAATCGGAATCGGTATCGCTACATCAAAGGCGGTTGAGGCAGTGGCAAGACAGCCTGAGGCTGACTCAAAGATCATGAAAAACCTGATCCTTGGTTGTGCGCTTGCAGAGGCGACAGCCATCTACTGTTTTGTCATCGCCCTGTTGATAATCATGATGTTAGGTAAATAAGCAGGAGGAAATATATGCTACGGATTGATTTCAATCTGATTTTCACCGTTATAAATATCCTTTTGCTGTTCGGCGGGCTGTGGCTTGTCCTTTTTAAACCTGTCAGGAAGATACTCGACGAAAGACAGGCTGAGGCCGATCGCGAGTATGATGATGCAAAACAAAAGCAGGCTGAGGCTGATGCGGCGAAGGAGCAGTATGATGCATCCTTGGCTGAGATAGATCAGCATCGAAAGGAAACGCTCGATGAGGCCAGGAAAAAGGCTGATGACGAGTACCAGCGTATTATCGGGCATGCGGAAGCGCAGGCGAAGGATATAACTGCGCGTGCGCAGACGGAAGCCGAAAATCAGAGAAAGAAGATACTTAAGAGTGCAGAAGAAGAGATCGCCGATATGGTTGTAGAGGCTGCCGGAAAGGTGGCTGGTACGGCCGAAGGTGCTGATTTTGATCGCTCTTTATACGATGAGTTTTTATCAAAAAAAGCGGGGGATAATTCATGACACAACAGACGATTGAATATGCGTCAGAGTTGATGAAGATCCCTGACGCCAGAGAAATGGTCGCACAGACCAAAGATATTCTCGATGCCGTACCCGCGGTAAGGGAAGAGCTGTCGGATCCGGCAGTCCCTATTGACGTAAAGCACGTCGTGATCGAGAGGATTTTTCCGGGTGGCATCAGAAACTTCTTAAAGTTGCTCTGCGATAACTCTGACTTCGGATCATTTGACAGTATCCGTGAAGAGTATCAGCAGATGCAAAAGAGCCCGAAGGAGAAAGCTTCTTCTGCCGAGCTCGTATATGTGACTGAGCCTACGGATGAGCAGCTCGTAAAGATAAGAGATTTTTTGGGTCGTGAGTGCGGAAATCCTGATATGGAGCTTGAGCTCAAACAGGACGCATCGCTTAAAAGCGGTTTCATCATCCGCGTCGGATCAAAGGAGTATGACTGGTCACAGGCCGGACGCATCAAACAGCTTGAGGAGAGATTGAGTAGTGCTGTTGCGTCCCAGACCACATATTCGGAAGATGGTATCATCTCTATTCTTCGTTCGACTATCGAGGAGTTCGAACTCACCGCGGCCGATAAGGAAATCGGTTTAGCGAACTGGGTCGGCGACGGTATCGTCAATGTCGACGGTATTGACCACGCAAACTACGGAGAGATTGTTATCTTCGATTGTGGAGTAAAAGGAATGGTTCAGGATGTACGTCGTGATGAGATCGGCGTCATCCTCTTTGGTAGAGATACTGATATACATGAGGGATCCAGAGTGGTTCGTACCGGAAAGATGGCCGGAATCCCGGTAGGTGACGAGTATCTGGGAAGAGTTGTTGATGCGTTGGGAGCTCCGCTTGACGGTGGATCCGAGATCACCACGGACAGCTATCGTCCTATCGAGATGAATGCTCCGGGAATCGTTGATCGTAAGAGTGTGTCCGTGCCGATGGAGACAGGAATCCTTTCTATTGATTCGATGTTCCCGATCGGTCGTGGACAGAGAGAGTTGATCATCGGAGACCGCCAGACCGGAAAGACTTCCATAGCCATGGATACGATCCTCAATCAAAAAGGCAAGGACACCATTTGTATTTATGTTGCTATTGGGCAGAAAGCATCGACAGTTGCGAAGTTGGTTGGCACATTGAAAAATGCCGGAGCGATGGACTATACCATCGTTGTGAGTGCTACGGCATCCGATCCTGCTCCGCTTCAGTATATCGCACCTTATTCCGGTACTGCTCTCGCTGAGTATTTCATGTATCAGGGTAAAGATGTTCTGATAGTTTATGATGACCTTTCAAAACATGCCGTTGCATATCGTGCGATCTCGCTTCTTTTGGAGCGTTCGCCCGGCCGTGAGGCTTATCCCGGGGACGTGTTCTATCTTCATTCACGTCTTTTGGAGAGATCGGCGAGACTGTCTCCCGAGGCGGGCGGTGGATCCATCACGGCACTGCCTATCATAGAGACGCAGGCCGGAGATGTGTCGGCATATATCCCGACAAATGTTATCTCCATCACGGATGGACAGATATATCTCGAGTCGCAGTTGTTCTTCTCCGGACAGCGTCCGGCTGTCAACGTGGGATTGTCTGTTTCGCGTGTCGGTGGAGCGGCCCAGAGAAAGGCCATGAAAAAGGCAGCGGGAAGTGTGCGTATCGACCTGGCGCAGTACAGGGAGATGGAGGTGTTCACACAGTTCTCATCCGATCTGGATGAAGCAACGAAAAAACAGCTCGATCACGGACGTGCTCTCATGGAGCTGTTGAAACAGCCGCTGGGACATCCGTTCTCAATGGCTGATCAGGTTATCATACTTGTAGCTGCGAATGCTCATGTCTTCAGCGATGTACCGGTCGAGGAGGTTCTCTCCTTTAGAAAAGGACTCCTGGAGTACTTCCATACGGAATGTGCGGATATAATTACTGAGCTTGAAACCTATCTTGATCTGCCGGATGAGCTGAAGAAGAGGATAGTTGATAGGGCAGCTGAGTATAAAGAGAGCCTTAATAAGGACGAGGTTCAGGAAAGCACGGAGGAAAGCGATGCCTAATACCAAGGAATTGCAAAACCGAATAAACAGTATCCGTGATACGATGAAGATCACCAATGCAATGTACATGATCTCTTCGATGAAGTTACGTAAGGCCAAAACCAAGCTTGAGAATGCTGAGCCGTATTTCGAAGGATTGAAATCCGAGATACTCAATGTGCTGCTTCATTTTCCTGACATGCAGGATCACTATTTTTACAACAGTGATGAGGAGATTGAGGATGAGGGGCACAAGCCGAAGCGCGGCTTCATCATCGTGGTTGGTGACAAGGGTATGGCAGGAGCCTACAATCACAACGTGATCAAGGAGGCTTTACTACACATTAACCAGGATGACAGGTTGTTTGTGGTAGGTGAAGTAGGGCGTCATGAACTCGCTGCGGCGGGATTCAATGTAGAAAGTGAATTTCTCTTTTCTGCGACAAATCCAACTATGCACAGGGCTCGCGTGATAGCTGAGAACATCGTTGAGATGTACAAGAATAAAGAGCTTGATGAGGTGCATCTTATCTACACATACATGGTCAACACCATGAAGTCCGAGATTCGCAAGGAGCGACTCCTTCCTCTGAAGACTCATACTTTTTTAAAGGATGAATTAATCGAAAAAGCGATGAGTGAACAGGGCGATAAAACACGTGAGCAGATCGAACGTGAAGCTGAGGATTGGTATAATATCTACCCAAATCCGCGCAAAGTTCTCGAGAAGCTTGTGTACAATTATATAACCGGCTACGTTTACGGTGTGTTGGTGGAAGGCTCGGCAAGCGAGGAAAATGCGCGCATGATGGCCATGCAGGCGGCGACCGATAATGCCGGAGAGATGCTCAGTGAGCTTTCTATACAATTTAATAGAGCCAGACAGTCGGCGATCACTCAGGAGATCACGGAGGTAATTGCCGGCGCTAAAGCTTTGAAGAAGAAGAAACAAAAGAGGAGGCAGTGATGTCAGAGAAGCAGGAATACATTGGAAAGATAGTTCAGGTATCGGGACCGGTAGTGGACGTCGAGTTTGCGGACGGACATTTGCCGCCGATCAGATCTGCCCTTACGGTAGATGTGGCTGACAGCACCCGAGTGATGGAGGTGGCGCAGCATATCGGACATGACGTAGTACGTTGTATCATGCTTGCTGCCAGTGAAGGTCTGTCCAGAGACATGGAGGTGGTATCCCGTGATGAGGGCATCACCGTACCTGTCGGTCAGGCTACTCTCGGAAGACTCTTTAATGTCCTGGGACAGCCTATAGATAAGGGTGAACCTGTTAAGAGTGAAGAAATGTGGTCTATTCACAGAGAACCGCCCAGTTTTGAAGAACAGAGCCCGGTGGTTGAGATCCTCGAGACGGGCATCAAAGTTATAGACCTTTTGGCTCCGTATGCGAAAGGCGGAAAGATCGGTCTTTTTGGTGGAGCCGGAGTAGGAAAGACTGTGCTCATACAGGAACTGATCCATAATATCGCTACAGAAAGTGGCGGTTATTCGATATTTACCGGAGTAGGTGAGCGTTCGAGAGAGGGAAATGACCTTTGGACGGAGATGACCGAGTCCGGAGTCATAGAAAAAACAGCATTGGTTTTCGGCCAGATGAATGAGCCGCCGGGCGCACGTATGCGTGTTGCTGAGACCGGACTTACGATGGCGGAGTATTTCCGTGATGTAGAAAACAGGGATGTGCTGCTTTTTATTGATAACATTTTCCGATTCATTCAGGCCGGATCCGAGGTGTCGGCGCTTCTCGGACGTATGCCTTCGGCCGTGGGTTATCAGCCTACGCTGTCAAACGATCTGGGTGAATTGCAGGAGCGTATCGCCTCCACGAAAAAAGGATCGGTAACGAGTGTTCAGGCGGTCTATGTGCCTGCCGATGATTTCACTGATCCGGCACCTGCCACCACTTTCTCGCATTTGGATGCGACGACGGTGCTTTCGAGAAAGATCGCCGAGCAGGGTATTTATCCGGCCGTAGATCCTTTGGAGTCCTCTTCGAGAATCCTCGAGGCGGATGTGATCGGAGAAAAGCATTACAACATAGCGAGAAAGGTTCAGGAGATTCTTCAAAAATACAAAGAACTGCAGGATATCATCGCCATATTGGGAATGGAAGAGCTTTCGGAACAGGACAAACTTACGGTGTATCGTGCGCGTAAGCTTCAAAGATTTTTGTCGCAGCCGTTCCATGTGGCTGAGAACTTTACCGGTGTACCCGGAGTGTTTGTGCCGCTGGAGGAGACGCTCAGAGGCTTTAAGATGATAATTGACGGAGAGCTTGATGATGTGCCGGAAAATGCATTCTTCAATGTGGGAACTATAGATGATGTAAGAAAGAAGGCGTCTGAGTTGCTCGGACAGGCTTCCTGAGAGGGATGAGAACGGATGAATACGTTTTATCTTAAAATAGTAGCCTGCGATCGTGTTTTCTACGAGGGCGAAGCGACTATACTGGTATTCCCCGTCGAGGACGGAGAGATGGCTATCCAGGCGCATCATGAGCAGATGGTAACGACTACGGAGATAGGAACGATGCGCTTTGGAACTCCGGATGGGCAGATGCATATCGCGATAGTGTCAGACGGGATGCTTACTGTCAAGAAAAACAGAGTTGATGTGATCGTATACTCTGCGGAGAGACCGGAGGAGATAGACGAGTTCAGGGCGGAGGCCGCTGCTGAGCGTGCGAGAGAGAAACTTCAGCAGAAGCAGAGCCTGGTTGAATATCATATAACCGCGTCGTCACTCGCCAGGGCTATGGCCAGACTATCCGGAAAAGATAAATATCTTACGAAGTAGATAATGGAGGTGTGAGAAATGGATGACAATCTGAAAAAGGAGTTGTTGGATCAGCTGAACGCCGAGTTGGGAGTGAAGCAGGGGACAAAGGATGCGAGGTTCGATTCTTCCACGGGAACGCTCTATGCGAATGACCTGAAGAACTACGCTATATCACATGTTGATTCGGATCAGTTCACCAAGGGCAAGACATATGAGGGAGGCGAAATACTGAATGGACGTATACGCGTCATTGATGATAATAATCGTCCCTCAAACATCCATATAGAGGATTATGACTTTGAGTTTCATCTGCATGTTGCAAAATAGCATGCATTTGTACATATTTACCAAATTTCATAGCGATTTATCAGATAGTTTGTACAAATTTGCGATTGACGTTCAGGATGAAAGATGCTAGTATAATAGCATGTTTAAGGAACATGTGAAATTGCTTATCAGTTTTTTTTGATCATATATCCCTTTAGTGGCCGGAGAGCGATCTCCGGCCTTCCCTTTTTTATACGAAAGGCTTGATTTATACTTGCACGAAGTTTAGTACTATGGTATCATATCAGTTATCAAATCTGTTTCAGGAAAGGAAAGTTAAAAGATGAACGACACAGCAACTTATAAAAAAGGCACGCAGTGTGTCCAGTCCGGTTACAGACCGGGAAACGGTGAACCCAGACAGGTACCTATCATCCAGTCAACTACGTTTAAGTATGACACGAGTGAGGATATGGGCAAGCTTTTTGATCTTGAGGCGACAGGGTATTTTTATACCCGTCTGCAAAACCCGACTAATGATTATGTAGCGGCAAAGATTGCCGAGCTCGAAGGTGGTACGGCAGGAATGCTTACATCATCGGGACAGGCGGCAAACTTCTTTTCGCTCTTCAATATATGTGAAGCCGGATCGCATATTGTGGCTTCATCGTCGATCTATGGCGGAACGTTTAACCTGATCGCCGTAACGATGGCAAAGATGGGGATTGAGACTACGTTTGTTTCTCCCGACTGTTCGGACAGAGAGCTTGAGGATGCGTTCCGTGACAACACGAGAGCCGTGTTTGGTGAAACCATCGCGAATCCGGCGCTTACTGTTTTTGATATCGAAAGATTTGCCGGTGCAGCACACAGACACGGAGTTCCTCTCATCGTTGATAATACATTTCCTACTCCGGTTAATTGCAGACCTATTGAATGGGGTGCGGACATCGTTACGCACAGTACAACAAAATATATGGACGGTCATGGCGCCGGCGTAGGAGGAGCGATAGTAGATTCCGGAAAGTTCGACTGGATGGCTCACGCAGAACTCTTCCCGGGATTGTGTACTCCGGATGAGTCATATCACGGGATTACATACGCAGAAAAATTCGGCAAAGAGGGTGCGTTTATTACAAAGTGCACAGCGCAGTTGATGCGTGATTTCGGTTCGATCCAGTCACCGCAGAATGCATTTATCCTGAATCTCGGGCTTGAGTCTCTGCACGTACGCATGCCAAAACATGTGGAGAATGGTTACGCAGTTGCCAAGTTTTTGAAGGACCACCCGAAAGTAACGAAAGTAACGTATCCGGGACTTGAAGGAGACCAGTACTACGAGCGTGCCAAGAAGTATATGCCAAACGGAACTTGTGGAGTAGTTTCATTTGAGGTTGCCGGAGGTAGGACTGCAGCGGAGAGCATTATGAAGAAGCTCAGACTGATAGCAGTGGAGACACATGTTGCCGATGCGAGATCCTGCTGTCTCAATCCTGCCACATCAACGCATCGTCAGATGACAGATGAGCAGTTAGAGCAGGCGGGCATACCTGCAGGGCTTGTGAGAATGTCTCTGGGGCTTGAGGACAAGGAGGATCTTATCGCTGATATAGATCAGGCACTCTCCTGAATAATCGTTGTATAGATAAAGTGTGCTGTGGCCGATCATTTGCGGATCGGCCGCTCTTTTTTTGTGTATTTTTTTGTAATACTTACTTGCTATATCAGATGAAATGTCGTATAATAGATAATTGGTACAATGCGAAAAAAGGCGATTTTTGCAGGTGTTGCGTTTTACTTACTACCTGTGCACAAGAAATTGTGTTGGAGGTTTTATGGAACAGTTTACGGAAGAAGAGTATGTAACGGTGACGGCGGTCAATGAGATGGTCGCTACATATTTCGATAACAACTCACTATTCCGGTTTGTAAGGGTTAAGGGTGAAATATCAAATCATGCTGAATGGAATGGGCATCATTTCTTCACGATAAAGGATTCAACCTCTGTCCTTCGATGTGTGATATGGAAAAGTGCGGTACCGATCGCGCTGTCATTTCCGCTTGAGGAGGGAAAAGAGGTCGGGCTTTTGGGAAACCTCAAGTTCAACACAAAAAAAGGTGAGGGTCAGCTCATCGTAGCCAGAGTCGTTAATCTTGGAGAGGGAGGAGAGAGCCTGGAGCTGAAGCTTCTCCGTGAAAAGCTCAAGGCTGAAGGCTTTTTTGATATTGAGCACAAAAAGCCCATTCCTAAATATCCAAAGAAAGTCGGGATAGTCAGCTCAAAAGAGGGAGATGCGATAAGGGATATATGCAGAGTTGCGCATGATCGCAATCCTTATGTGCAGTTAGCATTGTATAATGTTACGGTTCAGGGAGCCAGTGCGCCGGCCTCGATAGTTGAGGGGATACGAGCTTTGGACGAGCTTGGATACGATCTGATCATAGTCAGTCGCGGAGGAGGTTCCAGAGAGGATCTCGCGCCTTTTGACGATGAGCGGGTTGTAAGAGCAGTATATGACGCAAAAACTCCAATAGTGTCGGGAGTCGGACACGAGAGAGATTGGACGCTGATAGATCTGGTTGTCGATGCAAGATTTTCGACGCCTACCTACGCTGCGCAGGGTGTGTTCCCGGATGTGATGAGCGACATACGACGTGTGCATCAGCTTGAGGACGGATTAAGAAGAGGCATTGAAAACACGCTGAGGAGAAGAGTACTTCTTTTGGAATCTCGCAGGGAACGGCTTGAGAGATTCTCACCTGAGGCGATGCTTGCCAAGAAAAGAGAGCGACTAAATGTGGCCGAGGAAGGACTGAAACAGTCGATGACGGCGCTTGTTGATCGGAGAAAGCATCGATTGGAGATACTTATAGCTCGGATGCATGGATTGTCTCCCACTGCGAAGCTTGTAGGAGGATTCGGCTATATCACCGGACCGGGTGGACCGGTCAGCTCCGTGGATTCAGTTAATCCGGATGACGACATTTTTATAAGGATACATGATGGGCAGATAAAGACAAAGGTCTTAGCTGTTGAGAAGACATCTTCAGGAGGGGACGATGGCAGAGAAGGATAAAGAAAAGGATAAAGAATTTGATGTTGACGAAGCGCTGGAGAGGTTGGAGGAGATAAACTCCAAACTGGCTTCGGGGGAGCAGGCATTGACGGAGTCAATAGACTTATACAAAGAGGGAGTGACCCTCGCGAATAAGTGCAAGGAGCACTTAGAGGGAGTTGAGCAGGAACTTCAGATCATAAATCAAAATGAGGGAGATTAAACCAGATGGAGCTTAGAACAGCGGAGGAGGAACTCGGCAAGGAGTTGGCTGAGATCTACAAGAGAGAGTATCAAAAATTAACCGATCGCGATTCGGATCTGCTCTATATGCCGGCGACGGATAGTGCTAAGTGGTGGTGCTCTTGCGGGGTGATGAATCTGACATCTCAGATGCATTGCCGTGTTTGTGGTGCCAGCATAGCTGATCTGTCAAAGATCATGTGGAAGGATTATCTTCAGGGAATCTATGATAAGGAGCATCCTGAAGAGGCCAAGGCACGTGATCAGGTCAAAACTGAGGAGCCGGAGCCGGTAGTAGCAGAGGAGCCTGAGCCTGTAATCCTCGAAGAACCGGAGCCGGTAGTAGTGGAAGAGCCTGAGCCGGTAGTAGCAGAGGAGCCTGAGCCTGTAATCCTCGAAGAACCGGAGACGGTGGTAATGGAGGAGCCGGAAGCGAAGATCGAGCTTTCGTATGAGGAGCCGGCGGACGAGCCGGTTAAGCTGACGGGGTCGAGGAGTGATGAACCCGAGCCGGTGATGCTTAATGTGATCAGGGAAGATGAGCCCCCCGAGATGGGAAAGATCGGTTTGATGTCTGATGACGACAATGAATATGAGGATACACGCCTGGGCGAGACCGAGGACAATACTATATATTATGATGCTCCGAAAGGAGCTGTTCCCGATGCGGATACCGTGTTGGGAATACCTTCAGAAACGGAGGATGCAAGTGTATCACTCTCATCGGATATTAGTTTTCCCGACTCTGATGACGAGGAGATGACTGAAGTTGATTCCGCGAATATTGTTTTCGGAGACAATGATTATGAAGAAAAAGAAGTGGCTGAAACCTCAGAGGTCAGCTTCCCGTCGGATCTTGCTGAGGAGTACGCAGCGGAGGTCCTGACAGTAGAGGATATGATGTCAGATATCGACGAGGCAGAGAAACCTGAGCCGGGGTTGACAGAAGAGGATGATGGACCGCTGATCAAGCTTGAGAAGGCATTGGAGATGCCCGGATTCGGGAAAGTTGAATCCATGGATGCTGGTCCTGAAGACGAGTCGGTTGAGTTTTTGGTTGTTCCGGACGAGCCTGAAGAGCCTGTGAAAGAGGAAAAACCAAAGAAGTCAGGTCGCTTCGGTGGATTGTTCGGAAAGAAAAAAGCAAAAGAGAAAAAACAGCCGGAGGTAGTTGGCGATCTTAAGCTAAAAGAGGAGCCGGAGCTGAATCTCGAAAGTCCTGAGCCTGTTGAGGCCGAGGCTCCGATACCGCAGGAAGAACTCCCGCAGATAGAGTTCCCGCGGGAAGAGCTGCCACAGGAAGAGCTCCCGCAGATAGAGCTCCCGCAGGAGGAGCCACCGCAGGTAGAGCTGCCACAGGAAGAGCTCCCACAGATAGAGTTCCCGCAGGAAGAGGAGGAGCTACCCGTAATAGAACTTAAGCAGGTTCCTCAGGGAGAGCTTCCCGACATGCCGTTTAGCAGTGAAGAAAAGAATACAGAACCGAGTGTGATCGAAGATGAGGATGGCAATCCGCAGATTGTCTTCCCTGATAGCCCGTCATCGGAAAGCAGGTTCGGAGATTTGGACGAGCTTGATTTTCCTGATGCTACCATACCGGAGTCGCCGTTGCCTGATCCCGTAGAGCAACCGGTACTGCCGCGTGTGGAGTTCCCGGATGGACCGCAGATGGAGGTCAAAATGAATCCGGAACCTGAAAATAAAGAAAAGGCGCGGCCCTTTCGGAACCCGGGGGCGGCGGAGAAAACGTCGTCAGGACTGATTGCTTCTGAGGTAGAAACTGAGGAGGCAAAAGAGCCGGAAGCAGTACCGGCAACTGAGAAAGAAGAAAAGAAGAAAGAAAAGAAGAAGGAGCATGATACAGCAAAGTTCCTTTTGGTAACGGGTATAGTGGTTGGCCTTCTCGCATTGTGCTTTTTGGGATTTTTGGCTGCCAGAAGAATGTTTGGAAACTCTGAAGCTACCTCTGCGGTAGAAACAGCAACCGCTTCCATTCAGAAGCTCGAGGAAAGTGCGATCCCAACGCAGGAGGATTTCAATAAGGCGTTAAATGATTATAACGCAGTTCCGTATGACAGAAAAAATGAGGTCACAAATGCGACAGTGCTTGAGAGATTTAAAGATGTTGATCTGAAGACAGTCAGGGATATATCTACGCGTATGGAGGCTGTGGATGATCATACACCGTTTTCGGAGATCATGTCTTTGGAAAGCGAGTACGGGAAGTTGACCGTTCAGGAAAAACAGTTCGTTGACGGAACTAAGCTTGACAAGTTCAAAAGCCTCAACGAAATGGAAAAATCCGCACTTAAAGCTGTAGGAAATATCAGATCTCTTCTGCTTTCCAGCGATAATTTCAAGGTCTTAAGCGTGAAGATAAAAGATGATACAGCGATGTCTATGTCTTATCGCATGCAGATAGAGTACAGTTTTGTTGATGAGATGGGAACCGTAAAACAGAATAAGACTTATTTGTCCATGATGTCGGAAAGCGATGATGTTGCATACAATGAAGCGGTAAACTCAGGAGATCACGAAGCCTACACAACCAGTTCAAAAGAAAAAGCAACGTATGACAAGTGTGAATCTGATGAGATAGAGATTGATGTTGATAAGTTGATGTTTTATCTCAATTCATGATATTTGTCCGGGGATGGAGCAGTATGGATGTCAAGTGGAGAGTATTAAAAGGATTAGCTATAGGAATTGTAAGCATTGCGCTTAATCTGCTCTTGGGCTGGGTGGCACATGAGTTTGATTTTCCGGTATGGATCGACAGTATCGGAACAATGATCACAGCCATAGTATATGGTCCTGTCGCAGGTGCGTTTATAGGTGCTACCGGAACCATTATCGCATCGTTTTATATCGGTGAGCCTATATGGTATGTTCTTACAGGTATAAGTGTGGGAATAGTGATCGGAAAGTTCTATCCCAGAGAAAAAAATACTCCTTATCATATACTTCAGATCGCAGCGCTTGCCGGACTTGTAGGGGTTATTGTTGACACTCCGTTAAACATCCTCTTCCTCGGAGGATATACCAGTAATGTTTGGGGGAATGCACTCTATGACATGCTTTCTCAGAGCATAGACGTGCCTGTTTTTAATACTATATTAAGTGTGCTGTTCGTCGAGATGCCCGACAAGGTTATCAGCCTTGTTTTAGCGGCTTTATCTGTTGCAGGCGGGCGGCGTTTTTTTGCAAAAAAATCGATTAAAAATGAGACGACAGCACTTTTGTGTATTATTGTGATCGGACTTATGGGCATGGGGATTTTGGCTCCCGCAAAACCTGCCCGTGCGGTCGAGTATGCATCGGAATTTGAAACAATACTTTACAACAGTGCAAATGGTCTGGATACGGCTGAGATAAATGCCATCGCTCAAACAAATGATGGTTATATGTGGGCGGGATCGTACTCCGGATTGTACCGATATGACGGAATGAAATTCGAAAGAATATATCCTGATGAGCGAATAAATACCGTTATGCAACTCTTTGTAGATTCTAGAAACAGGCTTTGGATCGGAACCAATGAAAGCGGTATCGCGTGCTACGATGTGACTACGCGTAAGCTCAAATTCTATACTATGCAGGAGGGGCTCGGAGCCAACTCGATAAGGTCGATATGTGAAGATGATTATGGTAATATTTATGTGGGAACCACGGGTGAATTGTCGATCATAGATGTTGCCGGAAAAATAGAAAACATCAAAGAAAACGAGAGTACTCAGTGCGTCCGTTCAATGGTAAAAATGGAGGATGGTACCATCTGTGGTGTAACCAATGGCGGAACACTGTTTTATATGAAGAACAGAAAAGTAATTGCCAAAAAAACTCACGAGGGACAGGTAGGGGTTTATTATACCGCAGTCGGATGTGATGCTACCGGAAGATGTCTGGTCGGAACGAGTGTTGCGACCTCTGAGTTTGTGGAATTACATGATAACCGGATCGAAACTGTCGGAAAGGTTTCGACAGGAGACCTCGTGTATATGAATACCATCCGTTATGACAAAAAACAGAAAGGATTCTATTTCTGCGGAGAAAACGGACTCGGATTTATGGACAGAAACGGAAACTATACCGTGTTGTCCAAGGATGATTTTTCCAGCTCCATATGCGATATTGTTATTGATTATCAGGATAATATTTGGTTTGCCTCAAACAAGCAGGGCATCATGAAATATGCCAGAACTCCGTTTGAGGATATTTTTGTAAAGGCAGGGCTCAAGCCTGACGTGGTCAATACTATCGCTACGACCTATAGAAATATATATGTCGGAATGGACAATGGGATAGTGATTATCGACAGAAAGAGCTATCATAAAAAAGATGAAGAGTGGATCAAAAGATTTGAAGGTGTCCGTGTACGTCATATGATGGTTGACTCGAAGAATAATCTTTGGGTATCAACCTATGGCATGGATGGACTGGTTCGCGTTTCCGAGGATGGTAAATGCAAGTGCTTTAATGAGACGAATGGAACGCTGGGAGGCAGGTTCAGATCCGTTACGGAGCTTAGTGATGGAACCATACTTGCTGCATCAAATATGGGTCTTACTTATATCAAAGGGGACTATATTACGGGGACCCTCGGAGAAGAGGATGGTCTGGCTACACCTCAGATACTTTCCATGGTGGAGGAGCCAAACGGGAACATTCTTGTAGCATCTGATGGCGACGGGATATATGAGATCAAGGATAAAAAAATAGTTCATCATATAGGTATCCATCAGGGCTTGGGGTCGCTCGTGGTACTGCGTATAATACCGTGTGATTCGGGATATATTTATGTGACAAGTAATGCGATATATTATGATAACGGAAAGCGAATAAAGAAGCTTAAAAATTTCCCGTATACGAACAATTATGATGTTTATTTGGCAGAGGATGGTACTGTTTGGGTGAGCTCATCTGCGGGAATATATATAGTTAATAAAGATGATTTTTTAGAGGATAAAGAAGGTTATAATTATTCTCTCTTAAACAGGGCGAGAGGGTTCTATACAACGCTTACCGCTAATGCATGGAACTCCTGCCGGGATGACAAACTTTATCTGTGTTGTACCGACGGTATGCGTATGGTATCTACAAAAACTTACAACACATATGATGAAACCTACAAGATCAGGATGAATCATATTTATGCAGACGGAGAAGAAATAGAACCGGAGTCAGGAGTGTTTACCATCCCTATCACGGCCAAAAAGATAGAGATAGACGTGGCATTTTTGAACTACACACTGTCGAATCCTTTATTAAAGATATGGCTTGAGGGTGCAGAAGCGGGTGAGGTGCTCTGTCATCAGAACGAGATAGTTCCGTTGACTTTTACGAACCTTCCATATGGTAATTATTCACTAAAGGTTCAGGTGTTTGACGGTACGAGTAAGGACGTCGTCAGAGAAGAATCCTTTAGTATAATTAAAAACTCCCAGTTATTTGAGAGACCATATTTTAAAATATATCTTCTGTGTGTCGTTGTATTTTTCATAGTTCTGATCGCATGGATGTTGACAAAGGTCAAGAGTATGTCCATCATCAATGATCAGTATTTGGAGATAGCGAGAGCAAAAGAAGAAGCAGAGTTTGCCAATCAGGCAAAATCAAGATTTCTTGCAAATATGTCTCACGAGATACGCACACCGATCAACGCGATAATGGGTATGGATGAGTTGATACTAAGAGATGATATCTCTCAGGAGGTGCGGGAAAGGGCGCTTGATATAAAGATAGCGTCGAACTCGCTTTTGTCTATCGTTAATGACATTCTTGATATGTCAAAAATAGAATCCGGAAAGATGAAACTTGTCGCGGAACAGTATGATATGGCGGAGTTTTTGAGCTCGCTCGTATCCATGATACAGGTAAGATGCGATGAAAAGCATCTGAAGTTCCGTGTAAATATCGATGACATCTCTCCGAGATATCTCTATGGCGATAACGTTCGTTTGAGACAGATCCTTTTGAACCTGTTATCAAATGCAGTAAAATATACTCCTTCGGGAGAGGTTGTGTTTGAAATGAAGGAGATGAGCAGACGAGATCTTCCACAGGGGAAAATAGAACTTCCGGGCATCGAAGAACCGGAGGAGGGAAGCGAAGATAATACCGATGAGACAGGTAAGAAGCAGGTAATGCTCAGGTTCACTGTCAGAGACAGCGGTATAGGTATAAAGGAAGAGGATATGGAGAAGCTCTTCCAGCCGTTTGAGAGACTGGATGAAAAGAAAAACAGGAGTATCCAGGGAACGGGGCTTGGCTTGGACATCGCCCGCCAGATGATAGAGATGATGGGCGGCGAGCTCGGCTGCAGAAGTACTTATGGCAAGGGATCGGAGTTTTATTTTACAATCCCTCAGAATGTTACATCAGAGAAGGTTCTGGGCATACGTTGGAGAGAAAGCGCAAAACAACTCGAGCCCGGAATGAGTGATCCTTCCGTTCCTCTTTTTGAGGCGCCTGAGGCAAGGGTACTCGTTGTGGATGACAACGAGATGAACCTGGCTGTGGCTACGGGACTGCTGAAGAGAACAAAGGTAAAGATAACAACTGCGATAAGCGGCATTGAAGCCTTAAATATCCTTGAGGATAATGAGTTTGATATGATATTCCTTGACCATATGATGCCGGAGATGGATGGAATAGAAACACTTCATAAGATGAGAGAGCGTGATATAAAAACGCCGGTTGTGGCTCTCACGGCAAACGCGGTAGCCGGAGTAAAGGAAATGTATCTGAAGGAGGGCTTCGAGGGGTATCTTTCCAAGCCTATAGATGGAACCACAATGGAAAAAATGATGATGGAGTTTCTGCCCGCATCAAAAATGCAAAAGCCGCGGGGGCGCGCTGCGGCAGTGCCCGGAGCAGGTCTGGCACCATCCGAACCGGATACAAAAGCGGAGCTCCCCGAATGGTTAAAGGAAGTCGAAACCATCGATACTAAAGAAGGTCTGAAAAACAACGCCGACAAAGAAATGTTTATTTCGATGCTTGGTATTTTTTACAGATCAATAGATGAAAAATCATCCGAGATCCGCGGTTATTATGAGCAGGAGGATTGGAAGAATTATACCATAAAAGTACACGCATTAAAGAGCTCTGCAAGGATCATCGGAGCGGTTAAGTTGAGTGATCTTGCGCAGGAACTTGAAGATGCCGGTAACGCAAATGATATTGAAAAAATAAAAGAAAAAACAGAAGGATTCCTCGGGATGTATGAGGAGTATAAAAAGACACTTTCTCCGATAGATCCTGCGTTGTATGGTGAGTCTGATAAAGCAGATGAAAGACCTGAAGTTGATCCTGCAATGCTTGAGGATGCATACTCGTCTTTGAAGGAGTTCTCTGAGGCTCAGGATTATGACCTGGCGGAGATGGTGATCAACTCGTTAAAAGAGTTCAAATTGCCGGAAGAAGATGATGAGAAGATCAGAAGTGTTGCAAAGTGTTTGTATGAACTTAAATGGGATGAAATAAATGATTTGCTTGAGAGTTGACGCGTCGGTGTGATAATTAACTGGAGGTGTGTATGAAGAAAAATAAAAAAGCCGCTATAGTAGCAAGTGCTGAATCATTTATACTGCGCGGGCTGATGATGAAGCTTAACGGAGTTGAGATAGATGCTGAGTTTTGTGGCATGGATATCACGAAGCTCCAACAGAATGAAGACAGCGCAGATATTTTTATAGTGTATTTGGATGATACCGTCACTTCAGATGCTGACCTTATGGTATATATAAAAACAGCCTGCATGCAAAAAGAAAAAGCAGTGTGCCTTATCGGGTCAAAAGCAGAGTATGATGTGGCCATGAAGTACCTGGATAAAATGATCGTGTGGGAGTGGTTCGAAAGACCTCTCGATATGGATATGTTTTTACAGAAAATCCGGAAATATATGACCAGTTTTTCCTTTGATTCTCTGAAGAAAAATATCCTGATAGTAGATGACGATCTTGATTATATGCATATGATAAGAGAGTGGCTTAAGGACAGTTACAAGGTATCAATGGTAAACTCGGGACTGCAGGCCATCACGTGGCTTGCAAAAAATAAAGTGGATCTTATCCTCCTTGATTACGAGATGCCGGTCACAAGCGGGCCTCAGGTTTTGGAGATGCTTAGAAGTGAGAAAGATACAAAGGATATCCCGGTGATGTTTTTAACAGGGAAAAGCGACAGAGGATCGATCGTAAAAGTCCTCGATCTGAAACCGACCGGATATCTGTTAAAGTCGATAAAAAGAGACGAGCTGCATCAGAAACTGGGAGATTTTTTTAAGGAAAGACAATAAAATATGCACAGAGTAAAAAGGAACGGTTATGGAATTGGAAGGAATAAAGCTGATGCATGATATCAGCGTTGAAGAGTATAATGACTTACGCGGAAGCGTCGACTTCTGCCTGATCCGTGAGAATCGCGCGAAGACTGCACTTACAAACGCGCTTTACAAAGTGATCGCTTATGATGGTGAACGCCCCGTCGGGATGACACGCGTGGTCGGGGATGGTGGCTATGTTTACTTCATCTGCGACGTGATAGTAAGGCCGTCCTACCAGTCAAAAGGACTCGGCCGACGCCTGATCGAGACGACGCTTTCCTGGCTGGAAACACAGGTAGGTCCGGGCGAGACCATCATGGTGAATCTGATGAGTGCGATGGGAAAAGAAAAGTTTTATGAAAAGCTCGGGTTCTCAACGAGACCGTTCGGTAATCACGGTGCCGGCATGAGCAGATGGATCGAAGGAAATGCTTGACACAAACCCTCTGATGAGGTAGAATGTATATCTGTATCGACAACTAAATAAACGTGTTCGCCTTCTTTGAAACCGGATGAAAAACAGATGGTTCAAAGGAGTACAAGCGCTACCGAAAGGAGAAAAGAACATGGGAAAAATCTTATTTACGTCCGAGTCCGTAACAGAGGGGCATCCGGACAAAATCTGCGATCAGATATCTGATGCGATTCTTGATGCGATCTACAAGCAGGACCCTATGAGCCGTGTGGCTTGTGAGACCGCGATCACAACAAACTTCGTATGTATCATAGGCGAGATATCAACCGGAGCGAGGTTGGGACCGAAGGACTTCGAGCAGATAGCCAGAGACATGATCTGCGAGATCGGATATGACGACGAAGCAAAGGGCTTCAACGGAAGAACCTGCGAGGTGATCGTAAAGCTTGATAAACAGTCTGCGGACATCGCGCTCGGCGTCGACAATTCACTTGAGACCAAGCAGGATTCAGATGCGGACGGAGTGTTCAACAAAACCGATATGGGAATGACTGATGCCGAGATCGACAAGATCGGAGCCGGCGATCAGGGAATGATGTTCGGATTTGCAACAAATGAGACGGAGACATACATGCCATACCCGGCATACATGGCGCAGAGTCTCGCAAAAAAGCTTACAGAAGTTCGTAAAAATGGCACGCTTGACTACCTTCGTGCCGACGGCAAAACTCAGGTAACAGTTGAGTACGATGAGAACAAAAAGCCAAAAAGGATCGATGCATTGGTGGTATCAACCCAGCACAGCGAGGATGTGAGCCAGCATCAGATCCATGAGGATATAAGAAAATATGTTATCGATCCGGTCGTGTCAAAAGATCTTATCGATGATAAAACAAGGATATATATCAATCCTACAGGCAGATTTGTGATCGGAGGTCCGAACGGAGATGCAGGACTCACCGGAAGAAAGATCATCGTTGACACCTACGGTGGTATGGGACGTCACGGCGGCGGTGCTTTCTCGGGAAAGGATCCGACAAAGGTTGACCGTTCGGGTGCGTATGCAGCCCGCTACGTAGCGAAAAATATCGTGGCAGCGGGACTTTGTGACAGAGCAGAGGTTCAGCTTTCATATGCTATCGGAGTCGCCTGGCCGACATCCGTGCGTATAGATACTTTTGGTACCGGAAAGCTTCCTGAAGAAAAGCTCGTAGATATTATCTTTGATAACTTCGACCTGCGCCCGGCAGGTATAATAAAAATGCTTGACCTGCGTCGCCCGATCTATAAACAGACCGCGGCTTACGGACATTTCGGAAGGCACGATATAGACGTGCCTTGGGAGAAGCTCGATAAGGTCGATGCCCTTAAAAAGTATTTGTAATTTTAGAGGCGTGAGTCCAACGCGCCGACTCGAAGTCTGCGACTTCTCGTGGTATGTTGGGTTCATGTGCGCGCGGATGAGACTCCATGCATGCAAGCATGCAGCAGTCTCATCAGTCGCGCACACTCACGCCTTATGCGCTCCTGTAGTTAAATGGATATAACAGCCCCCTCCTAAGGGGCAGTTGTGGGTTCGATTCCCGCCAGGAGTACTCGCGAAAAAAATACGACGCGTAACACGTGATGGTCTGTGGCATCAGTAGAGAGCTCGCTCTCTATCTGATGCTACGGACCTCACGTGCACGTGCGAATGCACGCGGGCTGCTTGGAGCATGCTCCAAGCAGCTTACGCGTCGAGTGGAGTGCGAATGCACGCGGGCCGACTGGTGCGAGCGCCAGTCGGCTTACGCGTCGAGTGGAGTGTGTTATTTATGATTAAGAACGTGATCTTTGATGTTGGCGACACCCTGATCGACTTTCGCCATCAGGACTATATGCGCGATCTCGGCTTTTCTGAAGAGACGATCAGGTTTCTTACCGATAACATGATCTTTACGGATTTTTGGAAAGAACTTGACGCAGGAAAAAAGGATATGGATGAAGCCTGCGATCATTTTTGCAACCTGTATCCCGATCTGGAAAAAGAAATAAAAGCCTTCTGGGAAAACATAGAAGACATAGTGTCGGAGTTCGACTTTTCACATGATCTGGTCATGTCCATGAAGGAAAAAGGATACAAGGTATTTTTGTTATCAAACTATCCCCAAAAACTCGCAGAAATACATTGGCCGAAGCTGTCATTTTTTCCTGAGATGGATGGCTATATAATCTCTGCAAAAGTGGGTATTATAAAACCGGACGAAAAGATATACAGGATACTCATGGACAGGTATCGAATGCATGCCGAAGAATGTGTCTTTATTGACGATAATCCGGAAAATATAAATGCTGCAAAAAAACTGGGTATCACTGCGATACTTTTTACCGGATATGATGATCTTAAAAAGGAACTTGACAGATTAAATATATAGTAATAAAAGCCTTGCAATCGCAGGGCTTTTTTAGTATAATTAGCGATGGAGAAAATTATCTTGAAAGGAGCACTGATATGGAGTTTTACGGAACGCTTGGTGCAGCGTGTGATGACAAAAGTATATTACGAAAAATGTTTGAATACGGTATGACCGGAATGAGACTTAATCTGGCACATCAGTCGTTGAGCGAGGCTTCTCTTTCTATCGGACATGTATTTAAGGCTGCTGATGCAGTCGGTGTTACTCCCGAGCTCCTCATCGATCTGCAGGGACCGGAGCGTCGTATCGGTGATCTGAAAAGACCATTGGAGTTAAAAGAAGGTCACAAGATAAAGCTTGGATTAAACGAGGATATACCCGTTCCGCAGCTTACCATGAATGATATTTCCGAGGGTGATGAGCTGCTTATCGACGACGGAAAAATAAAGCTGGAAGTATTAAAGGTATCAGAGGGCGTGATAAAGGGTGCTCCCAAGGATGAAAAACAGACTGTTTCGGCAACCTGTCGAATACTTCGTGGAGGAAGGCTTATATCCAGAAAAAATATTTCAATTGCGGACGAAGAAACAAATGCATCTACTCTTACTGATGAGGATAAAAAACAACTCCGTCTCATGAATCAGTATGGTGTTACGGGAGTCATGCTTCCGTTTGTCAGGGGAGCCGGAGATATACAGCTTCTCAAGGAAGAGCTCAGAAAAAATGATGCGGATAATGTAAGGATATTTGCAAAGATAGAAAACAGAGCCGGATATGAGCACATCGGGGAGATAGCTGAGATAAGCGATATGGTCGTTGTGGCAAGAGGAGATCTCGGAAATGCATTCCCGTTATGGGAACTTCCGAAGGTGCAAAAGGAGATAGCACAGGTATGTCGTCATGCTGACAAACCGTTTTTGGTCGCCACGCAGTTCCTGCATTCGATGGAGCATAGTCCCGTACCGACCAGGGCTGAGGTATCGGATATTTATAATGCGGTTCAGGATGGAGCGTCGGCATTGATGCTGACAGGAGAAACTGCGATAGGAGCCTATCCGGTCCGTGCGATGCGTTATCTCACAAAAACGGCAAATACTGCTCTTATGACATCGGATCCGCATATAAAACAGTTGTTGGATATGGCATAAGCAACATATCTTGCATTATCAGGGAAGATGTGTTAGAATATGGAAATATCATCGGCAGGGCTCATTTGTTCTGTCAGAACGGAGGAATTAAGCATGGCAAACAAAGGAAAATACTATTTAACAACAGCGATCACCTACACTTCGGGTAAGCCACATATCGGAAACACCTACGAGGTAGTTCTCGCTGATGCTATCGTTCGCTTTAAAAGATTTCAGGGCTACGATGTGAGATTCCAGACCGGAACCGACGAACACGGTCAGAAGGTGGAACTGAAGGCGGCAGAGGCCGGTGTGACACCGAAGGAGTTCGTAGATAGTGTAGCCGGAGAGATTAAAAGGATATGGGATCTGATGAACACATCTTATGATCGCTTCATCCGCACGACGGATCCGGATCATGAGGAGCAGATCAAAAAGATATTCAAAAAGCTTTACGAGCAGGATGACATTTATAAAGGCGAGTATGAAGGCCTCTATTGTACTCCGTGCGAGTCATTTTTTACACAGAGTCAGCTTGTAGACGGCAAATGTCCTGACTGCGGACGAGAGGTACAGCCCGCAAAGGAGGAGGCATATTTCTTAAGACTGTCCAAATATCAGGACCGTCTCGCAAAGCATATCGAGGATCATCCGGAGTTTATTCAGCCGGAGTCACGTAAAAATGAGATGATCAACAACTTCATAAAGCCGGGTCTGCAGGATTTGTGTGTATCCCGTACGAGCTTCAAATGGGGTATCCCGGTTGATTTCGATCCGGGCCACATCGTGTATGTGTGGATCGACGCACTCAGCAACTATATCACAGGTGTTGAATACGATGCTGACGGAAACCATGGTGAGCTTTATCGTTACTGGCCGGCAGATCTGCACCTGATCGGAAAGGATATCCTCAGATTCCACACCATATACTGGCCGATCATGCTCATGGCTTTGGATGTACCTTTGCCGAAGCAGGTATTCGGTCATCCGTGGCTTCTTACAAACAACGATAAGATGAGTAAGAGTAAGGGAAATGTTATCTATGCAGATGACCTCGTGGACATATTCGGTGTCGATGCGGTCAGATATTTCCTTGTACATGAGATGCCGTTCGATAACGACGGAAGTATTACCTGGGAGCTTGTGGTCGAGAGGAATAATTCGGATCTTGCGAACGTCCTCGGTAACCTCGTAAACCGCACGATCTCCATGAGTAACAAATACTTCGGAGGCGTGGTTGAAGATAAGGGTGTAACAGAGCCTGTTGATGACGATCTGAAGGCTGTCGCAGATGCGACACCGGGCAAGGTCGCCGAAAAAATGGATAAACTGCGTGTGGCGGATGCTATCACCGAGATATTCACGCTTCTTAAGCGCTGCAATAAATACATAGACGAGACCGAGCCGTGGGTTCTTGCAAAGGATGATGCAAAAAAAGATCGTCTTGCGACCGTTTTGTACAATCTTATCGAAGGTATCAGGATCAGTGCTAATCTGCTTTCTTCATTTATGCCGGAGACGGCTGAAAAGATCCTTAGCCAGATAAATGCCAAAGCTTGTGATCTTGATGAGCTTTTGGAAAAGGGCTTCGGACAGTACATATCGGGTACAAAGGTTACGGATTCTCCGGAGATTCTGTTCCAGAGACTTGATGTAAACGAGGTCATGGATAAAGTATTGGCATTGGAGGGAGCACAGGGGGATGCCTCTGCACAGGCCGGCTCCGACGAAGAGGGCATCGATATTGAGGCTAAACCTGAGATCTCCTATGATGATTTTATGAAGATGCAGTTCCAGGTTGGTGAGATCATCGAATGTAAGGAAGTGGAGAACTCAAAGAAACTTCTTTGCTCACAGGTTCGTATCGGATCGCAGACACGTCAGATCGTATCCGGTATCAAAAAATGGTACTCACCTGAAGAGATGGTTGGTAAAAAGGTCATGGTGCTCGTAAACTTAAAGCCTGCCAAGCTTGCCGGAGTACTTTCGGAGGGTATGCTTTTATGCGCTGAGGATGCGGATGGAAATGTAGTTCTTATGACTCCCGAGAAAAATGTTCCTTCGGGTTCCGAGATTTGTTAAGGATGAATAATAACATGATTTTTGATACTCATGCACACTATGATGATGAGGCATTTGATACAGACCGGGAAGAATTACTTTCCGGTCTGTCTTCGCGTAATATCGGCCATGTCGTGAATATCGGAGTCGATATTAAAACGTCAAAAGACTCATTATTATTAGCAAAAAAATATGATTGGATTTATGCTGTTATCGGGTTCCATCCGAGCGAAACAAAACAGATGAGTGAAGACGATATAGATTGGCTCAGAGAACATGCATCAAAAGAGAATAAAGTAGTTGCTATCGGTGAGATAGGACTTGATTATCATTGGTCCGAGTCTGAGGAGGAAAACAACAATCAACAGCATTGGTTCGCTCGTCAGATCGCGCTCGCAAAGGAGACAGGATTACCGATAGTAGTACATAGCCGTGAAGCTGCTGCAGATACAATGCGAATAATAAAGGAAGAAAATGCAGCTGAATGCGGTGGAATAATTCACTGTTATTCTTATTCTGCCGAGCAGGCTCGTCAGTATGTGGATATGGGTTTTTATATCGGTGTCGGAGGTGTCATAACTTTCAAAAATGCCCGCAAGCTGATCGAAACAGTAGAGGCTGTTCCGCTTACAAGTATAGTCCTCGAAACCGACTGTCCATACCTTGCCCCCGAGCCCTATCGTGGCAAGCGAAATGACTCATCGCTCCTTTCCCTGGTCGTTAATAAAATATCCGACCTTAAGGGAGTTTCAGTTGATGAAGTCATAAAAGCAACGACTCAAAATGCATATAAAGTATATAACATAAAAAAGTAATAATAACTAAGAAACCATTAAACCATCCGTAGCCAAGGGCTGTCTGATGTTTTTATGAGGGACCTGTCGGATACGTCAGTGCGTAGGCACCGTATTTTGGTGCCATGCACTGCTACGTATCCGAATGGCGAAAGCGTAGTCCCGAATGAAAACATCAGACACCCGGGCGGATGCCTTTAGGAGCTTTATTTTATGGATTATATTTCAGCAACCTACGACCTTATAAAACGATACGACGTCCACGCCCGCAAACGCTTCGGCCAGAACTTCTTAACCGACCCTCGCGTTCTCGATAAGATCATCGCGGCCGCTGATGTGACGAAGGATGACTTTGTACTCGAGATCGGTCCGGGACTCGGTACGCTCACGCGAGCCCTGTGTGACAATGCCGGAAAGGTCCTTGTGGTAGAGCTTGATTACGATCTGGCAGATATCATAGAGCGCGAGCTTATGCCGCTTTATGATAATCTGGAACTCATTACCGGAGATATTCTGAAGCAGGATATCACGCAGATAGCAGAAGAAAAAAACAACGGACACCCTATCAAGGTTGTTGCCAATCTCCCGTACTACATAACAACCCCGATCCTTATGGAGCTTCTTGAGAGCCGCGCACCGATCGAGAGTATTACCGTCATGGTTCAGAAGGAGGTTGCGGATCGAATGATGTCAAAGCCCGGGGATAAGGACTGTGGAGCCATATCTCTGGCTGTGCAGTATTATGCAGACATATATCTGGCCGCGAACGTCCCACAAAACTGTTTCACGCCACGCCCCAAAGTGGCATCTGCCGTTATCAGACTTACTGCGAGGAAGGAACCATTGGTGCACTCGCAGGATGAAAAGCTGATGTTTTCGCTTATAAAAGCTGCATTTGCCCAGAGAAGAAAAACTCTTGTTAACGCCATATCTGGCAGTGCTGAGATAAGTTTTGAGAAGGAAGTTATCCAAAAAGCCATCGAAGCCGAGGGGCTTTCGCCCACTATTCGTGGTGAAATGCTTGATCTTGCGGCATTCGCGGGGCTTGCTGACAGATTGTCAAAAAAAGCATAAAACGCGCAATACGAAAGTTTTTCTTACGAAACATTACGAAAGTAGCATGATTTCTTTGACAAATGCCCATTTTCATAGTAAAATATGAGCATGAACAAAGGCGCGATGAAAAAACTAACAAAGAAAGTGATCACAGGGGCTATGCTCCTGTTTTTATGCTGTCTATGTATCGGCTGTGAAAAAGAGAAGGAAAAGGTTTCTCTCTCCATCTGGGCATCAGAAGCAAAAATGGATCTGATGGACGGATTCATGAAGGAGTTCATTGAGATACATAAGGACGAAGCAGATATTGAGTACAAGATAAGTAAAGAGGATGAGGACACCTGTCGTGATACGATACTGGCAAATCCTGATGGTGTTCCTGACATTTTTGCGTTCGCTGATGATCAGCTTGATGACCTCAAAAAGGCAGGAGTTCTTCATGCCTTCGATAAGGATCCCGAAAAAGTACTCGATCCGTTCGGTGGCAAGGATTCCGTTGCGTACAGATCCGTAGTGCGTGATGGTCATATATATGCCTATCCGGAAACAGGAAACGGATATTTTCTGTATTACAACAAAAAGTACTTTGGCGACGAGGATGTAAAGAGCCTTGAGAGAATGGTACAGATAGCCGGTGATTCAAACAAAAAGGTATCAATGTATCTCGGGAGCGGATGGTATCTGTATTCATTTTTCAAAGCGGCGGGCCTTGAACTGAATCTTGATGAGACCGGTACCAAAAACATATGCAATTGGAATGCGACGGACACTGCTCATACGGGACTGGCCGTGGCAGAAGCACTTTCGGGGATCTGTGCGAAAAGAGGTTTTGTCTCAGTGGACGATGATCTGTTCCTTGAGGGAGTCAATGATGGCTCGATAATAGCCGGAGTAAACGGCGCGTGGAACGCGGATAAGATCAAGAGCGCATGGGGGGCGGATTATGCTGCTACCAAGCTGCCGTCATACGAGGTTGATGGTCAGCAGGTTCAGATGGCAAGCTTTATGGGATACAAGGTTCTCGGAATAGGAGCAAAGACCAAATATCCCGAATGGGCTGAAAAATTTGTCGAGTATGCAACATCAAAGGATAGCCAGGTCAAGGAGTTTGAGACCACCGGAGAGGTACCTGCAAATCATGAAGTGGAGGAGATGGATTCCGTTAAAAATGAACCGGCGGTAATGGCGCTGTCACAGCAGTCCGAGTTCGCCGAGCTTCAGAGAGTTGCATCTCCTTTCTGGGATGCGGCGGCAAAGTTTGGTGCTATAATTGAAAGTGGGAATCCTGATAAAAAGAATCTTCAGCACTTGCTTGATAATATGGTGAAAGGAATCACGGGATGAGAAGAAATAAAAAGAATGACATAAGACCCGGGAATATCAAGACCAATGATCTGAGACGAAACAAACTCTCGTTTCGTATCGCTTTTATTACCATTCTTTCATCTCTGTTTTCAATCGTTGCAATAGAGCTGGTTTATATGAACATGAAGAGTGTGATCCGTGATTACAATCATGTAGTTGAAGTGGATTATACGAATGCAGAATACATGAATGACGTGATGGTTGGTATCTATGAGCATCAGGCTCTTATCTTTCATCATATGGCTGAATCCAGCGCGTCAAACAAAAAGGCGCTCATTGAAGAGGCGAACGAGATCGAGTCACATCTTAAAGACAGGATGAAGAAGTTCGAACAAAACGTTCGCGGTACCGAGTACGAGATCGGATATCACGACCTTTTTTCGCTTATGTCCGGTTACATTCATAACGTAAAAACAGTAGTGGATCTGAGCAAGTCAGGTGATATTCAGACAGCATATTATACGATGCATGCCAAACTCGAGCCCATAATAGAAAAGATGAACAGTCAGATAATGGGCATGGATCAGGCTATTAAAAAAGACACGGAGAGCCTTATGGAGGACATGAGGGAATCTACGGATCTGATGCGTATCGTAACTCGTGTTATGCTGGTGTTGATGCTGCTTTCAGCGATCTTTAACGTTTCCTTCTGTTTAAGGATTTCCGAAGAGATGATAAGCAGGGATCTTCTTACAGGTGTGGCAAACTTCGATAAGCTCATACGTGTCGGCGAAAAGATGAGAAGAAAAAAGAAAAATCATCTCGTGGATTATTCGGGTCTTGCCATCAGTATTAAGGATTTCAAGTTTATAAACCAGGAATATGGATCAGTAGTCGGAGATATAGTTCTCAGAGGCTATGCAAAGACTTTGAGCGAGCATTTGAGGCATGGGGAGGTCATCGCGAGAAATGGCGGAGACAACTTTATTGCGCTCATTGAAAAAGGTCATGTTGATGAGTTTCTCAAAAACATAAACAAGGTTCCGGTGGATGTCGGAGAAAAACTCGGACTCACTCTTACCAGTAGGTGCGGTATCTATCAGATAAATGATGAGGATACCATATATGATGTGATTAATGCCGGACTGATCGCCGTGGGAGAAACACGTTTGTCCGGAGCCAAGGATTACGTATGGTTCAGACAGGAAAGACGTGATGAGATGATACGCCAGAAGGATATCCTGAGTGGATACCATAAGGCGATCGATGAAGAGGAATTTGTTGTATATTATCAGCCCAAGGTTAACCTAAGGACCAGGACACTTTGTGGTTGCGAGGCGCTTGTTCGCTGGATAAGAAACGGAGAGATGGTTCCTCCGGGATCGTTTATCCCTGTCCTTGAGAATGACGGAAAGGTCCAGGAGCTGGATTTCTATGTGTTTGATAAAGTGTGTCGTGACATAGGCGACTGGCAGAGACGTGGTATACAGCCTGTCAGAGTATCTTCAAACTTTTCCAAACTTCATCTTCACAACAAACAGTTCGTTGATGATGTGCTCGCAGTCGTTGATAAGCATGGTGCAGACCCGTATTATCTGGAGGCAGAGCTTACCGAGTCATCAGGTTACGAGGATCTGGATGCGATGAAGTATTTCGTATCCGAGATGAGAGAAGCAGGGATTCATACATCCATGGACGACTTTGGAACAGGTTATTCATCCCTGTCTCTTCTGAGAGATATCGATATGGACGTCATCAAGCTGGATCGTACATTCCTTCGTGATGAAAATGATGCGAAGGAAGAAAGAATGGTCGAAAACATCGTTCGTATGATCCATGATCTCGACAGAAAGGTTATATGCGAGGGTGTTGAGACTGAGGAACAGGTTGAGTTCCTAAAGAGAGTCGGATGTACCATGGCACAGGGTTTCCTGTTCGACAGACCGCTGTCAAGGGAAGAGTTTGAGAAGAGGCTTATTAATCCTTATTATTCATAAAGCGAGCGAGATAAATGGCGAAGTATATATATAAAACAGTCGGACTGATAATTATATTTTTTGGTGCGCTTTTCTTCTTCGGACGGCAGATGGAAACGAACTATGAGGTGGAAGCGGAGCAGGTAAAGATCGATAAAGAGTCTTTTCCCGTGCTTATGATAGAAACGCAGGGACATCTGATAAACCCTCTTTACGGATATGCCGCACCGATGACGGCGAATGTCATCAGAGAGTCAATGACGCCGTTAGATAGTACCAAAAGCCTCACCCTTCGGATCGATGGGGGGACGAGCAGACTTACCGAGCTCACTTACAGTATAATTGACAAGGAGAGCTCTGAAGTATACGATACACAATCCATAAAAGGCTTTACCCCTGAACAGAAGGAGGTAAGGCTTGTCTTGTCTTATGCCATGGCCACATCCACTGAGTATATCATGGATATCGCCGGCAAACTTGATGATGGTAGAGAGGTGCATTATTATACCAGACTCAAGTACTATCTCGAAGATTCAAGTCTTGATAAAAAACTCGCATTTGTAAAAGAATTCCACGAAAACACCTTCCAGAAAAATAAAATGGAAGATGTCGCAAGATATTTGGAGCCTAACGAGGCAAGCAGTAATTCCACTCTTGCCAGAGTTACCATAAAATCCAGTTCGGACCTCGTTACCTGGGCGGGTATGTCTCCGAAGGTGATAAGCGATGAATACATAACTATCAGAGAATACAATATGGAAACCGCCTGCGTGCAATACAACTATTTTGTAAAGGCGAACACAAACTCCGGCTCGGAGAACTATCACATAAAAGAATCATACAGAGTGCGTCATATACCGGGTCAGGACTTCTTACTGAATTTCGAAAGGACAATGGAGGCTGACTTCGATACGGATGTCGCTAATATTTCCGGCTCGCAACTTAAGCTCGGAATCACCTCCAAAACAAACGGCAAGCTCCTGCCGACCAAGGATGGAAAGGGACTTTATTTCCAGAGAAACGGTGAGCTTTATTTCTACGATATGGCACAGAACACTATGAAGACGATCTATCGTATTTACAGCGAGGATGCTGATTTTCTTTTGCGTGCCTACGATGAAAACGAGATCAGACTCATAGCGACGGATGATGAGGATGCGCTGTTCTTCGTGGTGCTGGGTTACCAGCCGAGGGGAACTTACGAGGGAGATGTATGTATCACCCTGTATCGTTATAAGATTGATGGTTCTATCGAAGAGCTGGTCAATCTCCCGATGGAGACCTCATATAAACAGCTTGCGATAGACTTTGAGAGTTACAGTTATGTTTCTCCCAGAGATGTGTTTTATTTCACTGTTGCCAACACTGTATATGCTTATAATATATCCGGTCAGAGACTTGAGATACTTCAGAAAAATGTCAAGGATATTTCGTTTATGACCATGGAGAGTTCGAACTGTTATGTATGGTCATCATCCCTTTCAAAGGGCTACGGTGACAGCATAACAATTTACAATCTTGAAAATGATGAGCATCAGTTGATACGTTCTCCGTCGGAGGATGAATATATCCGTCTGTTAGGTACGATAGAGAACAATGTTGTATATGGATTTGTAAAAAAAGAGGATATCAAAAAGCAACCGGACGGAACAAAGGTCATTCCGTGTCACAAATTGCTGATCAGTGAGATCTCCGGTAAGGTAGTAAAAACCTACGAAAAAGAAGATGTTTATGTAAGAGATGCAGTAGGATCCGGAAACGTTGTAAACATCCAGCTTTGCACAAAATCGGGAAATGAGTACAAAAACGCCGGAGAGGATTCAATACTTAACAGGTCCTCGATAAAAGCATCAAAGTTTTCATATACGTCAAGACTTACAAACAAGTCTCTGACGGAGTGGTATATCAGATTCCCGTCAACGTTTACCATACCGGGACGAATAAAAAAGAATGATCCCGTGGATTCGGTAAAGACGAACAACAGGATGCTTCGTCTCGAGCCGCCGGAGGTTATGAATTATTATGTCCTTTCAATGGGAAAGATCACCAAATCATTTGAGGATGTAAGTAAAGCGATAAAGGAGGCTGACAAGCAGATGGGTGTTGTCATCTCCGGAGATCACAAGGTGGTATGGGAGAGAAGCGGCGCGTTCAATCAGAACAACTTAGGTGATCTGACACTTATCAAATCAGGAACAAATGTATCAAATCTTGCAGCGTGTGCGGCGATGGTTCTTTCGCAGGCGAGTGATGAGGTGGTATCACCGGAGAAACTCTCATCAGAAAACAGCTCGCCTTATGAGATGCTCGAAGACTATGTTTCGCATCCGTTGAACCTGAAAGGATGCAGCCTGGAGCAGGTGATATACTTTGTCAGCAACAATAAACCCGTCATCGCCATGACCTATGATGACAAGGGTGTGGTTATCTCGGGATATACGCTAAAAGAGCTTTCCATATATGATCCCGATATCGGAAAACGCAAAGTCAGCAGATCGGAATTTGAGAGCTTTTTCAAGAAAAAAGGCAACAGATTTTTCAGTTATTTGGAGTAAGAAAATGCAGTTACCTGATGAGTATATAAAAAGAATGAAGGATCTGCTGGGGGCTGAGTTCCCGGCTTATCTTAATGCATTTGAAAAACCTCGCCTGTACGGACTCAGAGTAAATACACTAAAGATATCAACCGAAGAATTTGAAAGAATATCACCCTTTCCGATCAAAAAAATACCCTACATAGATAACGGCTATTTTTACGACGGAGAAGTATATCAGCCGGCGAAGCACCCTTACTACTTCGCCGGACTTTATTATCTTCAGGATCCTTCGGCGATGACACCGGCCTCGCGCCTTCCGGTAGAGCCCGGAAACAGGGTTTTGGATCTGTGTGCGGCTCCCGGAGGAAAGTCTACGGAGCTTGCCGCAAAACTGTCAGGTGACGGGCTTATAGTGGCAAATGATATATCAGTCAAAAGAGCTAAAGCTCTTCAAAAAAACATTGAGCTTTTCGGCGTTACCAATTCCCTTATAACAACTGAATATCCGGAAAAGCTGTCCGGTTATTTTCCGCATTATTTTGACAGGATCCTGATAGATGCTCCGTGCTCCGGTGAAGGCATGTTTCGCAAGGATCCCGACATGATAAAATCGTGGGATGCGGACAGCCCGGCAAGGTATGCTGCGATGCAAAAAGATATAGTAAAACATGCTCTTCCGATGCTCGCGCCGGGGGGATATCTGTTGTATTCCACCTGTACTTTTTCACCGCTTGAGGATGAGAATACTGTGATGGAAATACTTAAGATGGATGCCGATATCTCCCTTGTTGATATCGATCCGTATGAGGGGTTTGTTCGGGGCAGACCTGATGTGATAAAAAACGGAATAAAAGAGCTTGAAAAATGTGTTAGGATATTCCCTCACAGGATGGATGGAGAGGGGCATTTTTTGGCACTGTTTCATAAAGCGGATAACGGATCGGATGCACATGAATCCGGGAAAGAATTCATTGATAAAAAAAGAAAAAATAACAACAAAAACAAGCTCTCAAAAGAAGAGAGATCTCTATGGGGAGAGTATCAAAATAATCTGAATATTAATCTTGATACAAATAAGATAGAATCACATGACGGAGTATTGTTCTACGGCGATGAACTGCCGGATATAAAAGGGTTAAAATTCCTTCGGAGCGGACTGTTTTTAGGGGAGTGCAAAAAGAAAAGATTTGAGCCGGGCCAGGCGCTGGCGATGGCTCTTAAGAAAGAAGACTATAAAAACACTCTCGATCTGCCCGTGACAGATGACAGGGTTATCAGGTATCTGAAGGGTGAAACAGTTTACGTGGATGAATCAGAAGAGGTTAGTGACGGGATCGTCCTGATCTGTGTGGACGGATATCCGCTCGGATGGGGGAAAAAGCAGCGCTCTGCGATCAAAAACAAATACCACAGCGGATGGCGTCTGATGTAAGAAATACCTTGCATTTTTGGCATCTCTGTGCTATAATGTCCTTCGTGTCATTTTATGGGAAATGACAGAGTGAAAATTACAGGTTATTTGGCAGGAGAATCGGTCCTGTCGGAATTGGAGGAAGAAATGAAAAAGATAGTTGCGATCATGCTTACTCTGGTGATGAGTATGGCCATGATAGCCGGCTGCGGAAGCGAGGAGTCAGCAGGGAACCAGGGTGGTTCAAGCGATGCGGCAAAAGATGCGGAAAGCACTGCCGGTGTACTCAAGGTTATCGATGTAGATCTGTCCGACGAGGAGTACGCATTCGGTGTTGACAAGGAGCAGCCCGATCTGTTGGAGCAGGCTAACGCGTTTATCGCGGAGATCAAGGAAAACGGCGAGTTCGATAAGATCTGTAACCGTTATTTCGGTGACGGAGAGCCGGAGCCTGTGGAGAGTGCTGCGGAGGATTCGTCAAAGGATCAGCTTATCGTTGCAACGAATGCAGGTTTTGAGCCCTTTGAGTATACGAAGGGTGACAAGTATCTCGGAATAGATATGGAGATCGCAAAGGCTTTTGCCGAAAAACTTGGTAAAGAGCTCGTTATCGCGAACATGGATTTCGATGCAGTATGTCTCGCCGTAGGTCAGCATAAATGTGATATCGCCATGGCAGGTCTTACCATCAAGGAGTCACGAAAGAAGTATGTTACATTTACCGACTCTTACTACAACGCTTCACAGAGGCTTATCGTAAAGAGTGATGATACGGAGTTTGATTCCATGAAGGATGCGGACAGCATCCACAAGGCTCTCATGGGTAAGGATTCATCAGTAAAGATCGGTGTTCAGAATGGTACAACCGGACAGCTTTATTGTGAAGGTGATGACGAGGCAGGTTTTGAAAAGCTTCCGTCTCAGGCCATCGGTTATAAAAACGGATCGCTGGCTTGTCAGGATCTGATCAACGGAAACCTCAACTACGTGATCATAGATTCTGCTCCTGCAAAGTGCATTACTGATGCTCTTAACGCTCAGAATAAATAAGACAGGATTTGAAATAAAAGAGAGATAGAAACAGATGGGAAATTTCGGACAAAAATGGGATCAGTTTGTTGATATTTTTATCAACTACGGCGGCTCGGACAAGGTGATCGAGGGACTTAAAAATACCCTCATCATCGCAATTTCGGGACTGCTTATAGGAATACTTATCGGAATGCTGATCGCGGCGGTACGTGTAGTGCCCAAGTATAAGCTTTTGCCGAGGATACTGAACGGGTTCTGTACTTTTTATGTCGGGATGTTTCGCGGTACCCCGATGGTCGTTCAGCTTTTGATATTCTACTATGTTTTGCTTCCGATACTCGGGTTGAAGATGACAAGTGTGGCGGTGTCCATACTCGTCTTCGGACTGAACTCGGGAGCCTATGTATCCGAGATCATGCGAAGCGGCATACAGTCCGTGGATCCGGGCCAGATGGAGGCCGGCCGTGCCGTGGGACTCAGCTTCTCAACAACCATGCGCATGATAGTGATCCCGCAGGCGGTTAAGAACATACTGCCTACTCTCGGAAACGAGTTTATCATGCTTATAAAGGATACATCCGTTGTCAGTTTCGTAGGTGCTACGGATCTGTACACGGCGTTTAACTATATCGGTACAAACAGTTATGAATTTATGGTTCCTTACCTGGTGATGGCAGTGATCTATATCGTTTTGGTTGTTATCATCAGTATCGGTATCAAACTCATGGAAAGGAGCCTGAAAAAGAGTGATCGACGTAATTGATCTGAAAAAGAATTTTCAGGGGGTGCCTGTGCTTACGGGCATAAACCTGCACGTGGATAAAGGCGACATCGTGGTGGTCACCGGGCCTTCAGGTTCGGGAAAGAGCACATTTTTGCGATGCTTAAACTGTATGGAGGATCCCGATGGAGGGCAGATCATCTTCAATGGGGTTGACATCGCCGACATGAGCGTGGATATAAACATCCATCGTCGCCACATGGGAATGGTGTTCCAGCATTTTAACCTTTTTAATAACAAAACCGTACTCAAAAACATCTCGCTTGCACCTATATATGTCCGCACACATGACAAAAATGAAAAGACACCCAAGAAGGAGATCATAGCGGAGGAGAATGTGAGAGCACTGGAACTGCTTGAGAGGATAGGTCTGGAGGATAAGGCCGGAGTTTATCCGTCTACTCTCTCCGGTGGTCAGAAACAACGCGTGGCGATCGTTCGTGCCATGGCGATGAAGCCGGATGTGATACTCTTTGACGAGCCGACTTCTGCGCTTGACCCCGAGATGGTCGGAGAGGTTCTGGACCTGATGAAGGAGCTTGCAAAGGATGGTATGACGATGATCATCGTTACTCATGAGATGGGCTTTGCAAAAGAGGTCGCAAACAGAGTGTTATTTATTGACGAAGGGCAGATAAAGGAGGATCGTCCTCCTGCAGAGTTCTTTGACGATCCGCATGATCCGCGTCTTAAGGAGTTCCTTTCAAAAGTATTGATGTAAATAAAGAATAATATACGGCATTTGCCGGAATGGAGGAAGAAATGGTAACTATAGAAAAAAGAGATATTGCGGTAGCAGTTGTTCTGTCTATCATCACACTTGGGATTTTTGCACTTTATTGGATGTATCGTATTTCGGAGGATACCAATGCGTTCCTTGGCAGACAGTGGCCGGTATCAAGTGGTATTCTTATCCTGCTCACTATCGTGACATTCGGGATCTACGGTATTTACTGGTATTATATGACAGGCCAGGCATGGGATGAGTACATCGTTAATCGTGAAAACGGTATGCCCGGAAGCCGCGGTATAGTATATCTTATTCTCTCTATCGTAGGTCTTTCGATCGTTAACCTTGCCATGATTCAGAATGAGTTGAATCAGAGAGCTACTGTTGCTTGACATTTATCATGTTAAAAGGTAGAATATCAGTAGGAGGATGATGCTATGTTTTGTAAAAGTTGTGGAACAGAAAACGAAGAAAACGCTAAGTTTTGTCGCAACTGCGGACTTCCAATAGTTCCCGCAGAAGAGACTGCTATACCTGAGGTTGCTGAGGAGACAGACTCGGTTTCAGAGGAAGATGTCGTCGAGACTGAGGAGAATGCTGAACCTGAGGCAGAGAATGCAAGCGAGTTTCAGTCGGCACCGGCTCCTGCAGATGAACCTGCACCTCAGCCGAATTACGGTCAGCCGAATTATGGTCAGCCGAACTATGGCCAGTCGAACTACGGTCAGCAGGCTCCGCAATATGTTCAGAAGCCGAAACAGGAGTACTCAGGCTTGGCGATCACATCAATGATACTCGGTATCGTGTCCATCGTGTGCTGTTGTTCATGCATACCGGGACTCGGATGCGGTATTGCAGCCATATGTATGGCGGTCTCGGAGAAGAATAAAGGACACCATAACGGAATGGTTACGGCAGGCCTTGTTTGCGGTATTATCGGTGCGTCACTCAGTGCTATTTACCTGATAATGTTTATCGTAACCGGAAGTTTGGCGGATATGACAGGTTCTCTCAGTCGAGGAAGTTTCGACGATGCATTTGATGATCTGTTCAGGTTTAAATTCAGATTCTGATCCTGAGAGGATCCTGGTATTAACGTAAGCATAATGGGGCGTCCTTTGTTTGGGACGCCTCATGTTATAAATAGGGGATAATCACACATGAATGAGGTTATTTTTTCTGATGGACAGATCACCGTTTTTACAGTTCTTTTGGCTGTGTCGGTGCTGGTTCCGATAGTGGTATTTGTATGGTATAATATGCGAAAAAAGGCAAAGCTTATATCCTTTTTTATAGGATGCCTGGGGCTGCTTTTAATGCTCGGAGCGAGGTATGTCCTTGACATGTTTTTCGTATCAATGCTCGGACTCGGAGAGTATCTGAATCCTGAAGTGCATCCGGTATATACCGCGCTTTATGCAGCGGTCATAAACGGAATACTTATGGCGCTTTCCACGAGGCTGATACTCAGGTTTGCCATGGAAGGTAAGAGCGGCAGGGAGAATGCGTTTTTCATGCTGGTGGGAAAGGCCGGAATATATATGGTCATGTACGGGGCTGTCACGGAACTCACGTATATGACGGTAGCACGGACGGTAAATGAGATGGGTATGGACAAGTACATATCGAGCATCACGGACGAGAGCGTTCGCGCCGGTCAGAGAGTGGCTGTTGAAGCGCTGGCGACGAGACCCGTGGCGGAGGTGATCAGCGAGGGGCTTTTGCAGGTTACGATCTATGTACTTCATATAGCACTCGGAATACTGATCTATATGGGTGTTCATAAAGCGAAGGAAGTGTTCTCCGAAAGCAAACTTGAGGAGATAAAAAAAGAGGGTCGTGATATCGCATGGTATGATCGAAGGCGTGAGGGAATGATGTCTCTTGCGGTTATCCTTCAGGTGATAGGGATACTCCCGTTGAGCTTTTTGCAGGTAGGTATAGCAACCGATTATGCGGTTATTCTGTTGGCCTTTGAAATACTGTTTACATCAGCGGTCGGCTTCGTTTGCTATACGATTTACAAACAGTTAAGATAAGCTTATCAGAGGCAGTGTAAAAACGCTTCGGAATGGAGGTGGCAATGCTTTATCAGTCTTTGCTTCAGTACATATCCAGGCAGATGGTGCCCATGCATATGCCGGGGCACAAAAGGAATCCATACTTCCGCATGGAAAACCCGTATGCCATAGACATCACTGAGGTTCACGGCATGGATGACCTTCATCACCCGACCGGAGTCATAAAGGATCTCATGGAGAGATTCAGGCAGTATTATGAGACCAGAGGGACATATATCCTTGTAAACGGATCTACTTCGGGCAACATGATAGCGATAGCTTCATCATGTTCAAGAGGCGATGTTATCGTGACGGATGCCAACTGCCACAGATCAGTCCCCAATGCGGTCGAGCTTCTGGGGCTCAAATCAGTAAGGATCGTAAGACCTTATCTTGATGAGGAGCACAAGATACCCGGGCCTATAGATCCGGATGAGGTGGATGATCTTTTTCATCATCTGGCGAAATCGGGAAGGACGCCTTCTGCCATAGTGATCACCTCTCCGACTTATGAGGGAGTGGTCAGCGATATAAAGAAAATAGCAGAGATAGTTCATCATTACGGAACGATACTTATAGTGGATTCTGCTCACGGTGCGCATCTGACGCTGGCGTCAAGGACGGCAGGGCTTACGCTCGACTGGCCGAAACCTGCTACGACTCAGGATGCGGATTTTGTTATAGAGTCTCTGCACAAAACATTGCCGGCGCTGACTCAGACGGCGCTGCTTCACAGGTGCTCGGACAGAGTCAGTGAGGAGACCGTGATGAATTATCATGATACTTTTATTACGAGCTCTCCATCTTATGTTCTCATGTCATCTATAGACCAGTGTCTGAGCTGGCAGGAGGGATACGGTATCAGGGCATTTTTGCAATATGATAAAAATCTTAAGGACATATATGAAGCGGCGGTCAAAACAAAGATCATGGCGGATGGCACGCGCCAGCAGGGTATGCACCTGCTCTCGCCCGCAGGCAGAGACCCGTCAAAGCTTATAGTCCTTGGTGACGGGCCGACGATAGAAGGTCAGCTTTTGGGGTACCGTATCGAACCGGAAAGGGTGAGTGAAAACTACGTTATCCTGATGACATCTCCGGGAGATACGAAGGAAAACCTGAAATATCTTACTACGTTAACGATAAACTGAATGGAGCCATATATCATAAGCTCCGGAATGGTGGTAATAAATGAATGGTTTGATGTATATCGTGATGGGCAAGAGTGCCACGGGAAAGGATACTCTCTATGCAAAGATCCTAAAGGCTCATCCTGAGCTCGCACCGGTGATACCCTACACTACGAGGCCGATCAGGGAGGGTGAAACAGAAGGTGAGGAGTATCATTTTGTCGACATCGAAACGATGGAACAGATGAAAAAGGATGGAAAGATCATAGAGAGTCGGTGCTATCACACGGTGCGCGGAGACTGGTATTATTTCACGGCGGATGATGAGCAGTTAAGTGGTGATTCCGATCACATCATGATAACCACGCTTGAGGGTTATGAGCAGATCAGGGATTATTTCGGAAGCGAAAAAGTGATCCCGATCTACATAGAGGTATCAGATGTGACGCGTATAGAGAGGGCTGTCGGACGTGAAAAAAAGGAAGATTCGCCGTGTATCGCCGAGGTGTGTCGAAGATATCTGGCGGATGATGAGGATTTTTCGGAAGATAAGCTCGAAAAAAACGGCATTATACGCCGTGTGAAAAACGAGGATCTGGAGTCTGCCATGAGCCAGATTAAGGAGCTTATTGTTGACGAAAGGTGCCGAAATATGTTATAATAAATCGGTTAGAGTAAGGAGGTGATCGCTTGGATAACATCCGTATAGATGCCATGCAGCAGGTGAATCAGACGCCTGAAGCAAACAAGGCGCGTGAATCAGACGATCAGTTCCGGTTTACTCTGATGAGCAAGATCGAAGAGGACGGACTTGCGGAGCGACTCGAGGGGATGATGAAAGAGATCACCCAGCAGGGTAAAAAGCTCGGCAAACGTATGGATATCCGTGATATGAAGCACTATCGTGCGCTCATCAAGGAATTTTTGAACGAGGTGGTGAATCGCTCACACAAGTTTTCCCGCGAGAACTTTTTGGATCGCAGAGGACGCCATCGTGTGTACGGTATGATCAAAAGAGTCGATGCCGCTTTGGATGAGCTTGCGGGAGAGCTGATAAAGGATGAAAAGGATGCTATCGCGATACTCGACAAGGTTGACGAGATACGAGGTCTTTTGCTTGATATCGTGACTTAAGGAGGCGCTTGCCATGTTTTCATTTTCAGAGATAGTCGGGCACGAGGAGATCAAATCACATCTCCGGGAAGCCATTAATAAGAAAAATCCGTTCCACGCATATATCTTTGACGGAGATGTAGGTGTGGGTAAGGAAACTATGGCCAAAACCTTTGCTGCAGGTCTTTTATGTCAGGATGACAAGGGGCATGAAAAGCCGTGTAAGGAGTGCATTTCGTGTCGGCAGACCGAGTCTTTGAGTATGCCTGACGTAATATGGGTAACACGTGCAAAAACTGATTACGGTATTGACGAGATCCGTGAACAGGTGATAGGGACGGTGGATGTGCGTCCGTATACCGGACCGTTCAAGATCTACATAATCCCCGATGCAGAGAGACTCAATGAAGCAACACAGAACGCTCTTCTGAAGACTCTCGAGGAGCCTCCCGAGTATGTTGTGATACTGCTTCTCACATCGAACATATCGGAGCTTCTCCCGACTATACAGTCGAGATGTCTTACGCTGGAGTTTCATCCGTTATCTACAAGCACTGTGGAGGACTTCCTCATCACGCAGTGCGGAACACCTGATTATATCGCCAAGGAGAGTGCGGCTTTTGCGCAGGGTAACATCGGAAAAGCCATTCGCTACGCCGATGCTTCGGATGATTTTGTCAAAAGAAAGAACACTATAATCGAGGTTCTCAAAAATGTCGACCGTATGGACGTATCCGATATGGTCGAAACAGCCAAAAACCTCGGAGCCAAGAGAGAAGAACTCAGAGACTATATCGATCTGATGATGCTTTGGTATCGCGATGTTCTTATTTTTAAAGCTACGAAAAATATCAACCAGTTGATTTTCCAGAATGAGTCTCAGGCTATATCAAATGAGGCACAGACCAGAAGTTACGAAAAGATCGAAGAGATCATACAGGCCTTTGACAGGGCGAAGGTTCGCATCAAAGCGAACGTCAACGTGGACATCACCATGGAGCTGATGTTCTCGACAATGAAGGATTGAGAGTAGGAGAAAGATATGAAAACAGTAGTAGGAGTGAGATTCAGACAGGCAGGAAAGGTTTATTATTTTGACCCGGGAAGTGAGAAGCTGGCCAGAGGGCAGCGGGTGATTGTAAGCACGCAAAAAGGCACCGAGATAGGTACGGTGATCCTGCCCAATACCGACATGGAAGAGGAAAAACTCTCCGAAGAGGTCAAAAAGATAGTCCGCGTGGCTACCGAAAAGGATGAGCAGACCGAGAAGGAAAACAGAGAAAAAGAAAAAGAGGCTTTTGATATCTGCAAAACAAAAATAGCCAGACACGGTCTCGAGATGAAGCTTATCGGAGCTGAATATACATTTGACAGAAACAAGCTTTTGTTCTACTTTACCGCTGACGGAAGGGTGGATTTCAGAGAGCTTGTTAAGGATCTCGCAGGAGTGTTCCGCACAAGGATCGAGCTCCGTCAGATCGGAGTGAGGGATGAGACCAAGATTTGCGGAGGTATCGGTATCTGCGGACGTGCATTGTGCTGCAACAGTTATCTTTCCGAGTTTGCTCCGGTTTCGATAAAAATGGCCAAGGAACAGAGCCTTTCTCTGAACCCGACGAAGATATCCGGAGTTTGTGGGAGACTGATGTGCTGTCTGAAAAATGAAGAGCTGGCCTATGAGGAGCTCAATTCCCACCTTCCGAATGTAGGCGAGCATGTTAAGACTGTTGACGGCCTCGAAGGAGAGGTGCAGAGTGTAAGTGTCCTGAAGCAAAAAGTCCGTGTGATAGTTGAGCTTGAAAAGGATGAAAAGGACATCAGGGAGTATGATGTAAAGGAACTCAAATTCAAGGGAAGAGGTCGCTCGGACAAGGGCCGTGGCGGAAATGATAAAAGCTCAAAGCATGACAAAGACCTTGAGAAGCTCGAAAAGATGGAAAAGGATGATGGAAGATCAAAGCTTGATGACTGATTATCTGCATGAGGGCGAACGCTTGGATGACCTCCAGCGGGACGGTCTCATGATCATCCAGAACCCATCGTGGTTCTGCTTTGGAATAGATGCTGTGCTTCTGTCTGCTTTTGCCCGTGTGGGTGAAGGAGAACGGGTGATGGATCTGTGTACGGGGAACGGAGTTATCCCGTTGCTTTTGTCGGCGAGGACTAAGGCGTCTCATATCGACGGACTCGAGATTCAGGCGGATATAGCAGACATGGCTGCACGATCTGTAAGTTACAATGATCTTTCCGACAGGATAAAGATAACTGAGGGCGATGTAAAGGAAGCCGTGAAGATATATTCGGCTGCATCGTTTAATGTGGTAACATGCAATCCGCCATATCTGAAAGAGGATGGCGGGCTGATAAATCCGACTGATCACAAGGCTGTGGCGAGGCATGAGATAATGCTGAGTTTGTCGGATGTGATAGAAGTTTCGACGAAGCTGCTTGTATCAGGGGGACATTTTTACATGGTTCATCGTCCCTTCAGGCTGGCGGAGATATTCTGCGAAATGGTTAAGAATAACCTTGAGCCGAAGCGAATGAGGATGGTGTATCCCATGGCTTCAAAGGAACCGAATATGGTATTGATTGAAGGAGTTCGCGGAGGAAACTCCGGGGTTGTTGTTGAAAAGCCTTTGATCGTATATGCGGATGATGGCGTATATACTGATGAAGTGCGTGATTTGTACGTGAGTTGATATCGTAGGCATATAGAGGCAGCGAGCTTCGGAATGTGAGGATGACATGAACGGAACCATCGATACAGCAATTCATTATTACGAAAATTATTCTCCTGTGGGTGACATCATTGTGATGGGTACGTGCCTGGTGTTTTTTGTGCTCATGAAGCTGTCATTCAACGTAAAAAACAAAAACTATCATCTGCTGAAGATCATGGTTGCCTGTATATTGGCTTCTGCAGTGTCGAGTATTACGTATCATGTTTTATTGAACATGCGTTTAACCGTACCTCATTTTTGGATTTATTTCTTCAGAAGTCTTCAGCATGTAGGTTATTTTTTGAATCTGTTTGTTCTTGTTATATATGTTAAAGAGCCGTTACAGCTGGAACACAAGATCAGACAGATAGTAACGAGCCTGGCCGGGACAGCGTTTCTTTTACTTGTCGGCTATGATATTCTGGGGACTGTTTTTCGCTTCGGGTTTTATATCGAAGATGGCGGAAATATTCATAAGGCATGGCAATTCTTTTTTGCATGCGGATATGTCTTTTATATAGGCGAGGTAGTATTCCTTCTGTTGTATTTCAGAGGGCGAATGGTAAAACAGATCCTGTATGGTATCATTGGAACACTTGGAATATCATTTGTGATCATGGCAATACAGGGTTCACATGGTCAGTCATCCTTTACCACAGCTTGTTTTATGCTACCTGTTCTGACTCTGTTATACATGATACATTCAAATCCGTACAACATAGATATAGGTGCGGTAAATCTGACTGCCTTTGAGGATATGATTACGTATTCTCATAACAAAAAACAATCGCGAATTCTTATGGCACTTTATCTGCCTGAGTTTGAGGGAACAGGTAACAGGTACCCCAAAGAAATACAGGAAACAATTCGTAGATTTACCGAGGTGTATTTTAAGCAGGCAGTGCTTTTTCAGGTGTCGAGCGGACGTATGATACTGGTTGTGGATATTGCCAAGAATCTCCACTATGAGGAGAGTATGCATTTGATTCTCGACCAGTTTAAAGAAGAGTATAAACGTTTTCAGCTTGATTATAAGATTGTGATCCTGCGCACATCTCCGGCGCTTTCGGAGAAACAGGATTATCTTCGTATGATCAACTATCTTGAGAGTAAAATGGATATGAATTCTTTCAGGATAGCAGAGGAAAATGACTACGAAGAGTTTGCGAAAAGAAACTATATTCTGTCACAGCTTGAAGATATTAAAAAGGCTGCAAATCTGAACGATCCGAGAGTAGTGGTTTACTGCCAGCCGGTGCTTAACATCGCTACGGGAAAATATGATACGGCAGAGGCTCTGATGCGACTTATCCTCCCGGGGACCGGCATGGTATTTCCGGATGTTTTTATACCTCTTGCAGAGGAGCACAATCTCATACATGTTTTGTCTGAGATCATTCTTTTTAAGACGTGTGTCCGTATCAAAAAAATGATCAGTCAGGGAATCTATGTACAGAGGATATCCGTAAACTTTACCGTGAGTGAACTGAAGGATCCGAAGTTTTGTGACGATATAAAACGTATAATAAATGATGTCGGTATTCCGAACGACAAAATAGCCATAGAGATCACGGAGAGTCAGAATGACAGAGAGTTCCGTATCGTGAAGGATCGAATCAACGAGCTTCGCGAGGATGGTATCAAGTTTTATCTTGATGATTTCGGGACGGGGTATTCAAACTTCGAGCGTATCATGGAGCTGCCATTTGATATCATCAAGTTTGACAGATCTTTGGTTATCGCCTGCGGCTCTGACAAGAAGTCGGAAAAGATGGTAACTCACCTTGCAAGGATGTTCTCCGCGATGAATTATTCGGTCCTCTATGAGGGAGTCGAGACGGATCAGGACGAAGAAAAATGTATACGCATGAGTGCCAAGTATCTTCAGGGATATAAGTATTCAAAGCCTATACCGATAGATGATCTTAACAAATATTTTGAAAAAAGTGCATCGTGATTTTTAGTAAAAAGGATGAAAGGTGCCAAAAAGATGGAAGGTATAACAGAAGTAAAAAAAGATATGGGGATATCTGAGATCCTGTCTTTGGACATGACGATAGCTCCGATACTTATGGCCAGTGGTATGCACTGTATAGGTTGTCCGGCATCTGCCGGTGAGACCCTGGCGGAGGCAGCAGCCGTGCACGGGCTGGATGCAGATGAGCTCGTAGGCAAGATAAATGAATTTATCCGCGGAAAGGCTGAATATGAGGCAGGGATCCGCGGAGTAAGGATAGATCGGGAGAGTGGAACGGATGAGAGGTAATCTTGGGAATGTATATCGCAGAGTAGCCATTTGGCTTTGTCTGTGTCTGATGATAGGGATACTCCCTTTTTCATCGGATTCTGTTTCTGCGTCTTCACCTTCCGTGAAGCTGATTATTAGCGGAAAATATATAACAAAAAAAACGTATAAACTTGAGATTGGTCACGGTAGACAGCTGAATGTAAAAACAAATAATACTTTCGGAAAAACATCAATAAAATACACATCATCAAATAAAAACATAGCGACTGTAAATAAAAACGGATTGATCAGTTCGAGGAATACCGGTACCGCAAAGATCAGTGTAAAGGTGACCTGCAAGTCGGGAAAGAAAAAGAGAAGCACGACAACATGGACCAAGATAAAGATCTATAGGAACGGTGCATCTGCATCGCCGACGCCTTCGCCTACTTCACAGATCGGCGGAGCGATGCAGGCCGTATTGATCGTAAACGGGACGAATGTAAAACAGTTCCCCATGACAATTCTTGATAATGCGTGCGGAAGGATGCTGTACAGTGCTCTTCCCAAAACGCTTTATCTGACAGATCAAAACAATAACACGAAGATAGGTACGGATCCTGAGGGTATCTATTATCCTATGGAGGAGTACAAACCGAAAAATCTTCTGGCCGGAGATTTTATGTTGTTTGGTAACTCCAGATATGAGTTAAGCTATGAGGATCATACCAGTGGATATGCATATACCAGACTTGGCAGGATCATGAATCCTACAGGTCTTAAGGCGGCTCTCGGAAACGGGCCTGTGTCCGTTACGATCATCAGATCGACTCTTCCGTCGAACCCGACGCCGACACCGTCACTGACACCAAGACCGTCTGCGAGCGCATCGCCGTGGCCTTCGGGTGTCCCGACGCCGACATACTCAGGGTCACCAAGGCCGAGCTCATCACCGTGGCCTTCGGGTGTTCCTACGCCGAGTACGTCACCCGGAGCTTCGGTTTCACCGGGAGCGAGTACATCACCGAGACCCAGTGGGTCGGCGACTCCTACACCGCTTCCTGTCTATGTCGGACCAAGGATAAAGATAGAGACAAACGGATTTAACTATATAGCAAATATAAATCAATCATGCAACGCCGCAATGACATTTTATAATAAGCTGTCATATGACAAGCCCTTTCCGCTTGTGATGATACCGTATAATCCTGTAGATCGTTACTATATTGCGGATCCGGCGGGGTTGCCCACGAATGAGATGAATCGTGATGCGACCAGATGGCCTGCGGGAAGTCTTGTGCTGTTCGGAGGTGATTCCAGCAGATACCTTATGATATTCCGTCAGACCGTAAATAATATGGGTGCCGACGGAAAGGGGCAGGACCCATCGCTGATTTTGGCTACCATTGATCCATCCGAGGTGTCAAACGGCTCCGGATGGCTAAAGACAATGTTTAATGGTGCTGAGACCTGTACGGTGAATGTATGGAAGGCATGATTTTTGGAAAATGTACCCGAAAATCTCTTGACTTATAAGGTTTTATCCGATATAATTCATGGAAACATATCTGTGTAATAAGAAAGGGGGTATGACCTATGCGAATCGAACGAATCAGTGACAATCAGATCAGATGCACACTTTCGAAGAGAGACCTTGTTGAGCGCCACATTAAGATCAGTGAGCTTGCTTATGGTTCTGATCGTGCCAAAGAGCTGTTCCGTGATATGATGGAGCAGGCAAATATCGATTTTGGGTTTGAAGCGGAAGATATACCGCTGATGATTGAGGCCATACCGACATCGAAGGAGTCATTGGTATTGGTTATTACCAAGGTAGATGATCCTCAGGAGTTTGATGAGAGGTTTGCAAACTTCAATCTTCCTGAAGCGCATGAGGATGATATAGATGCCGATTTTGCGGATATCGGCCTTGAGGATGAGGAGAATACGAGTGTAAACTTTGACGATCTTATGGATTGCTTTGATCAGATGTACGAGAAAAATGATGATGAGTCGGATGCTGATCAGGATTCGAAGTTTATACCTCTCTCAGAGGCACTTGCGGGTGCTCCAAACGGCTCTTCCAAGTCATCCAAACAAAAGAAGAATGATAATATCCATGAGAGGGTTAAGGTATTCTCGTTTGTATCGATCAATCCTATCATAGAGGCTGCACATCGTGTTACCACCGGATACACCGGTAAAAACACCATATGGAAGGATACCGTTGGAAAGAAGTACTATCTTCTTTTGAATCGTGGCAATGGCAAGCATGCATTTCATTCCGCCTGCTCGACGATATCGGAGTACGGTTCCGAAGAGACGGTAACATACGCAACTCAGGATTATTTCAATGAGCATTACAAGATAATCATAAAGGATAAGGCGTTATACCAGCTTTCCAGACTTTGATGATCGCATAAACCCAAAGAGCCATCTTTCGATGGCTCTTTTTTGGTTTAAAAGGAGTTGATACATCATAGTTGTACATATATGCGTCTTCGCTTCGAAAAATCTATGAACGGTCAACATTGTTAATATGGATCGCAGTGATATGCCCTGTGAAATCGCTCTCATAGTCAACCATATAACTGCCGCTTTGCATGACGCTGATCACATCCTGCGGGTGTCGATGGTTATAGGAAACGCCTTCAATATCTATTCCTATTCCGTGAGCCTTGGCATAATTAAGCTGATCCAGAAAACGTATTCTTGGTTCCATATTTACTCCTCTCTACAGTTTGAGATTTTTGGTGTGATGTAATTAAAGAAGTGCGATACTTCTGGTCCGGCATCCCCGTGGGTTCATCCGAGATCTATCCTCCTTTCTTCGGGCTGCTTTCTTACTATCATTATACCGTAGCTATGTCAGCAAACACAAGATGCATTGAGACACGAAATTCGACCATTTAGACAAAAAAGTAGGGCGTAATGCGTCGATTTTGTGGATTGTGTTGATAAGTACTTGACAGCGCAAAGAAAAAAGGGTAAACTATTGCAAGAAAATTGGTTTACAAAAATGGAGGTTTAATTATGACTAATGTTGCTACTGAAAAGAATCATGTTTTTGCTCTCGTAATGACTGCGCTTACCGCGGCTGTTTTCTGTGTGGCGGGTCCGATATCCATCCCCATAGGACCTGTTCCCATCTCTCTTATGACGCTTGTATTGTATATTTCCGTATATGCGATAGGATACAGGTATGCAGTTGTTGCATGTGTTTTATATCTTCTTTTGGGACTGGCAGGTCTTCCGGTATTTTCCGGATTCCAGGGAGGGATCGGAAAGCTCGCCGGGCCGACAGGCGGATATCTGATCGGGTACTTGCCGATGCTCGTTATAGGGGGGATCGGTATTGTTATCGCGCAAAAAAAGAAAGCCCCGTCACACGGCGTCATCCTGACGCGCGTGCTCGAGGCTGTCGGTCTTGTTATAGCAACCGTTGCTTTGTATGCTCTCGGGACTGCGTGGTTTGTGATATCCACAGGGACTCCGGTGGGAGCGTCACTGGCGCTCTGCGTTATCCCGTTTATCCCGGGTGATATCGCGAAGATCGTGATAGCGGTCGTAGTTGGACCGCGTGTAAGGCATGTCTACAAGTGACCTTCGGTCACTTGTCGTCCGTTGGACTCTCCTGTGCATGTGCATGTGGCATGCATGCGTGCATGCAGT
>CAMVOY010000007.1 GCA_947169235.1 uncultured Lachnospiraceae bacterium
TAACGAGATCATAAGCCGTGCTGCGAAGGAGAGCGGTTTCGCCGAGGCTGCCTTTGAGAATGCCGAGGAAAAGGCGACCAACAGCCTCCTGTATCAGATCGCGATGGGTATGAACATCTTTACCGCGCAGGAGATTGGTTATGCGGGGATGTCGCTCGATGACCGCATCTACCTGGCTCAGGCAAACGTGGTGCGCAAGGTGGCAGAGAGCGGCCCGTGTGTCATAGTCGGACGCTGCGCTGATTATATCCTCAGGGAGCGCGAGGATCTGATCAATCTGTTTATTTTTGCATCGGTGGATTTTCGTATCCATCGTTCCATAGAGATCGATATGCTGCCTCAGGCACATGCAGCTGAGATAGTTCTGAAAAAGGACAAGACACGCGCGAATTATTACAAATATCACGTAGGGGAGCGCTGGGACAATGTCATTAACTACGATCTTTCGATCAGGAGCGACTTGGCAGGTATCGACGGCACGGTCGCTGCTCTCAAGGCATATCTGGATGCCCTCGATTCGGTTTGATCCGGATCACATATTCCGTATAACAAAGACAGGAGAATACATATCATGAGTAACAAAATCAGAACACGTTTTGCGCCGAGTCCCACGGGAAGGATGCATGTTGGGAATCTGCGCACGGCACTTTACGCCTATCTGATCGCAAAACATGAGGGAGGAGATTTTCTGCTTCGTATCGAGGATACGGATCAGGAGCGCTTCGTCGAGGGTGCGGTCGAGCTCATAAACAGAACCATGGCCAAGGCCGGCCTCGAACACGACGAGGGACCTGATAAGGACGGAGGAGTCGGCCCTTATGTTCAGAGCGAGCGAGTAGAGACGGGCGTATATATGAAATACGCAAAAGAACTCGTTGAGAAGGGAGAGGCCTACTACTGCTTCTGTACGAAGGAGAGATTGGAGAAACTCCATGAGGATGCAAAGGAACGTGGAGAGGATGCTGCGAAATACGACAAGCACTGCCTCTCACTCTCAAAGGAAGAAATAGAGAAAAATCTCGCGGACGGCGTTCCTTACGTCATCAGACAGAACAATCCGACAGAGGGCGAGACGTCCTTTGACGATGTCATCTACGGAACCATCACGGCTCCTAACGCGGAGCTTGACGATATGGTACTTATAAAGTCCGACGGATATCCGACCTACAATTTTGCAAATGTGGTCGATGATCACATGATGGGTATCACACATGTGGTCAGAGGAAACGAGTATCTGTCTTCCGCACCGAAGTACAACCGCCTGTATCAGGCGTTCGGATGGGATATACCGGTTTATATCCACTGCCCGACCATCACTGACGAGGAGCACAAGAAGCTCTCAAAGAGATCCGGGGCATCATCATTTGAGGATCTGATGGAGCTGGGATTTTTGCCTGAGGCGGTAGTGAACTACGTGGCGCTCTTGGGATGGTCTCCCGACAGCGATCAGGAGATATACTCACTTTCCGAGCTTGTTAAGGTATTTGATTACAAGAGGATCAACAAATCCCCGGCAGTCTTTGACATGACCAAGCTACGCTGGATGAACGGCGAGTATATCAAGGCTATGGATGATGAAACCTATTATGAATATGCGATGCCGGTGATCGATGAGGTCATCAAAAAAGACATGGACAAGCGTACCATCGCAGACCTCGTAAAGACGAGAATAGAGGTATTTCCGGACATCAAAGAGAAGATTGACTTCTTTGAGGAGTTGCCTGACTACTCTGTAGAGATGTATACACACAAGAAAATGAAGACCAATTCCGAGAACTCACTTGCAGCGCTTACCGAGATGCTGCCGGAGCTCGAGGCCATCACCGATTGGGGACATGATTCCATCGAGAAGGTCGCCATGGATTATGTAGCCGCACACGAATGCAAAAACGGTCAGGCGCTCTGGCCACTGAGGACAGCCGTGTCCGGCAAACAGATGACACCGGGAGGCGCGTACGAGATCATGGAGATCCTAGGGAAGGAAGAATCGTTAACCCGTATCAGAGAGGGGATTAAAAAACTCAGTGCAGCAGTCGAATGAGGCACAGTTTGAGGCCATCCATCACGGCGAAGGACCGATGATGGTTTTGGCCGGACCCGGTGCCGGGAAAACATTTGTCATAACAAACCGTGTTGCGTATTTGATCACGGAGTTAAAGGTGCCACCGGAAGAGATTCTGGTGGTTACTTTTTCACGTGCGGCAGCGGAGGAGATGAAGGAGCGTTTCGATGCACTCACGAACTATTCATGTTCCGGTGTCAGGTTCGGTACATTTCATTCGGTATTCTTTGAGATTCTGAAAAAAGCTTATCACTACGAGGCGAAGGACATAGTTACGGACAGCCTCAAATTCCGATTCATATCAGAAGCACTTACGGACTCCGGCTTTGATGTAGAGGACAGGCAGGAGTTTTTGGAGGCCCTTGAAAAGGAGATATCAAAGGTCAAAGGTGACGGTATAGATGTGGAGAACTACTACTCGGCGTCATGTCCGGATGAGGTCTTTCGGAGTATTTTTAAGGGATATAGGGATAGGCTTCTGAAGCACAGGGCCCTTGATTTCGATGACATGGTGGTCTATACATATGAGCTTTTGACCAAAAGACACGATATCCTCAAAGCATGGCAGGAGAGGTTTAAGTATGTGCTCATCGATGAGTTCCAGGATATAAACAGATTGCAGTATGAGAATATAAAGATGCTCGCGGCACCGCAGGATAACATATTTATCGTGGGTGATGATGACCAGTCGATATACGGATTCAGGGGAGCCAGACCGGATATCATGTTAAGTTTCCCTGAGCAGTACCCGCAGTCTGAGAAGGTGACGCTAAAGATCAATTATCGATGTTCACCACATATATTGGAGGCAGCGGGCAGGCTTATAGGGCACAATTCAAAAAGATATAAGAAGGATATCGAGGCTCTCGATCGCGAGACGGAGCCCGTGAAGATAAAGTATTACACGGATCTTGCTTCCGAGGCTGAGGGGATATGCGAGCAGATCAGAACATATCTGGGCCTCGGCATAAGACCCGGGCAGATCGCCGTTTTGTTCAGGACGAATCTCCAGATGAGGACGATAGCCGGGAAGCTTATGGATCACAATATTCCTTTCCGTATGAAGGAGTCGATACCGAACCTTTTTAAAAGCTTTTTGGCAAAGGATATCATCGCATACCTGCAGATCGCGAGCGGTGATGATTCGAGGGAGACGTTTTTACAGATCATGAACAGGCCGCTGCGTTATATCAGCAGAAAAGCGCTTGATAAACCTGAGATTGATTTCCGCGAGATCAGGGATTATTATATGAGACAGAAGCAGCATTGGATGATAGAAAGGATACAAACCCTCGAAAAAGATATAAACTCCTTACAAAAAATGACACCGCTCACCGCAATCCATTATATTCGTAAGCAGATCGGGTACGAGGACTTTTTGAAAGAAAGAGCCGCTGAGCGCGGATTAAAGCCCGATGACTGGTTTGAGACTCTGGAGGAGATAGAGGAGTCCGCTGCGGGTATGACGTCCATAAGAGAGTGGCTCGAATATGTGGAAAGCTACGGAGAGGAACTCGAAAAACTGCAGAATGAAGACAAGAAGGATATGCCTGACGGAGTCGAGCTCATGACCATGCATGGAGCAAAGGGGCTCGAGTTCGATGTTGTCTTTATCCCGACCGTAAACGAAGGAGTGTGTCCGTACAGAAAGGCGTCTTTAGCGCCTGAGATAGAGGAGGAGAGGCGGATGCTCTATGTAGCGATGACCAGAGCGGGCTATCATCTGCATATGTCATATGTGGGCAGACGTTTCAATAAAAAGGCAGAGCCGTCGAGATTTATCGCAGAGATCGAGCCTCATCCCGAGACATACTCCGATCAGTGAGCTTTTCAGTTGCTGTCGTCAGTGTCAGTTTCGTTCCAGAATCTGTCAAGCTTATCATTTAGTGTATCTATAGTGACTGTTTCATGGGAGTTCCATTCTCTGGGGAACTCCTTCATATATTCCTGACGCAAAAATCTCTCATCCAAAAGAAGTATCACGCCTCTGTCATCAGCTGTCCTGATCACGCGTCCGCCCGCCTGGAATACCTTACCGAGTCCCGGATAAAGGTAGGCGTAGTCGAAGCCGTTTCCTTTCTTTTCGTCGAAATATCTTCTGAACAGTTCCCTCTCATCACAGACCATGGGGAGTCCCGTGCCGACGATGGCGGCGCCTATGAGACGGTCGCCCGTCAGATCGATCCCCTCCGAGAATATCCCGCCCATCACGCACAGACCGACAACATTGTCCGAGTCAAAGGCAGCTAAGAAGTCTTCGCGTTCTTTTTCTCTCATGCTCCGTCCCTGTGTGAGCAGAGTGATATCATCAGGCAGATCGATGAAGGCGGCCACTTCTTCCATAAACTTATATGAAGGGAAAAATACGAGATAGTTTCCCTGCTTCGCGGTAACGAAACGCTCTATATAGGTTGCTATACGCTCGTACATCTTTGGTCCGCGGCTTTTATACAGGCTGGTCACATCCCGGGCTATGAGGATCAGACGCTGATCATCGGTAAAAGATGATCTGGCGTAGACCGCATCATCATCGGGATCGCCTCCGAGCTGTTCCTTGTAATAACGGATCGGGAGTAAGGTTGCCGAGAAAAATATCCCGGCTCTCGCCCTGTCGCATACCTCGCGAAGTCTCGTTGAGGGATCCATACACTGAAGTGTCACGCGGAAATTGCCATCGCTGTCGTAGTTTGCGTAAGTCAGATAATGATCATCATATTCTTCCCACACGACGGTCGCACGTCTTACATTAAAATAAAACTCCAAAAACAGATCCCTGTCAGGAAGGATGGGATTCTCTGCTGCCATCAGTTCGTAGTTTGCGATAACTCTTAGGAGCTTAAACCCGATGGATGAGAAGTCTTTGACCTCCAGAAAGCTATCGCAGTTTCTTTTTAATTCCAACAGAGCTCTGTTCACGCTCTCAACAGAGCTTATAAACTGTCTGAGTGAGTACACGGCGTCAGGACGGTGCTCTTTTTTAAGCATCGCTTTAGCTGCTCTGGCCACTGCCAGAAAGTCTTCCTTAACTATAGTGGCCGAGTACATCTCGCGACCGCGTTCCACGAGGTTGTGCGCCTCATCTATAAGGAGGACCATGCGGCCCTTTTTCTGCGGACTGAAAAACCGCCTCAGATATACATTCGGATCGAAAACGTAGTTATAATCCCCGATGACCGCGTCGGCGAACAGTGCTGCATCCAGACTCAGTTCAAACGGGCAGACTTCATGTTTGTCTGCATATGAGATGACCGTGTCACGTGATATGCCGGTCTCGTGTATGAGCAGATCATAGAGGGCGTCGTTTACCCTGTCAAAGTGTCCTTTAGCTCGGGGGCAGGTGGCGGGATCGCAGGCGGGTTTATCAAGTATGCATAGCTTTTCCTTTGCAGTGAGGGTGATCGGTTTGAAGCACGCATCATCGCCTACAGAGTCCTTCAGCAGGCTGAAGCAATCCTCGGCTACCGTTCTGGTGATCGTCTTTGCCGTAAGGTAAAAAATCCGGTCTATGAGCCCTTCGCCCATGGCCTTTATGGATGGAAAGACCGTGGTTATCGTCTTTCCGACGCCGGTGGGCGCCTCTATGAACAGTCTTTTGCCTTCGTTTATCTTCTGATAGGTAAAGGCGGTCAGGTCGTCCTGACCGGGTCTGTATGGAAAAGGAAAGTCCATCTTTTCGATGGAGTCGGATCTTTTTTTCGCCCAGTCAAACTCATATACAGCCCATGGTTCGTAGCTTTTTATAAGGCCCGAAAACCAATCCGTGATCTCTTTGGATGAAAACGTCTCTTTGAATCTTTTTATCCGCTCGTTTTCCATGTTGCAGTATGTGATCTGAACATCTATCTCGTCAAGCCCCTCATCGGCTGTCACCATATACGCATAGCATTTGGCCTGTGCTAGGTGGATGGGGTCGGGAGCATCTATCTCATCGAGATCTTTGTAAATCCCCTTGATCTCGTCGATCAGTACGACGTCATCATCCCTGAATATCCCGTCAGCCCTCCCCTCGACCGTAAGGCAGAACTTCTCTTTGGTCTCAGGCGAGGTGATATCTACGCACGTAAATAAAGGGACCTCGGCTTCATAACCGATGCCCATGGATGATTGGATCTTGCGATGGATACGGCTGCCCTCCTGCATGGCTTCGAGATTCTGAACACCGGTTCCCGCGGAGGTCAGGTCTCCCGAACGCAGGATGAACTCAACCAGATTCCTTACGGATATCTTGACTGTTTGCGTTTTTTCGTTCATACTATGGATTATAAACTTTTTTAAAAATGTTTGCAACACTTTGCACGTAAGCTGCATCTTATAAGTGTAAACGATAAAAAGGAGCCGGATGCTCCGGAAGGAGGAATGCTTATGACGGATATGGAATGGGCATTGGTCTCGCAGGCAAAGAAAGGGGACGCCCACGCATTTGCTCTGCTGTATGAAAAATACTACAAAGACCTTTACCGTTTTGCACTTTGCTATCTGAAAAATACCGCGCAGGCAGAGGATGCAGTGAGTCAGGCCGTGTTAAAAGCCTACGAAAAATTGCCGAATCTTCAGAAAGAAACATCTTTTAAAAGTTGGTTGTTCCAGATTGCAGCGAATGAATGCAAGATGCTTTTCAGAAATAATAAAGAGGTTTCGCTTCCTGAGGACTTCGAACAGCAGACTACCGAGGAGGGTTACTCGGAGCCTGAGATCGATGAACTGCTGCAGGTACTGAGTGACGATGAGAGAATGGTGATCACGCTGAGCGTGTTCTCAGGGTACAGATCCACGGAGATATCGAGGATGCTTACGATGAGACCCGGAACAGTGAGATCTTTAAAGAGCAGGGCGCTTGACAAGCTTCGAACGGTCATGGCTCCTGCGATGAGTTGAGAAGGAAAGGAGGTAGAAAAATGTCAGAATATAACGAAAACGATAAAAATATTACGAACAATGAAGAACCGAAGATCTGGTCGGCAGGAAATGATGCAGGACTTCCGCAGCCGGATCAGCTGACCGAAGAGGACATCTACCGGATCCTCCAGGATGATGCGCAGGATATCGAGCCGCCGGCATCACTCAGCCCGGCTCAGATAGAGAAAAAGCTTCAGAACGTGGTTCAGGATGAGACCCGAAAGAGATCCAAATGGGTTTATATTGCCGGAATGGCAGCATGCCTGGTGTTCGGAGTGATGGCAGGACTTATCACATTTTCTCTTATAAACAGAGGTGGAGACGAGCAGGGATCTAAGACTGTTTTTACCGATAAGGCAGTCGAGAGCGATGCATCTGTGGCTGAGGATACGGCTGGTGAAGTTGAGCCCGAGGAGCACGAGGGTTCACTAAGCTACGATGAGGTGTGCGATATCATAAATAAGTACAACGCAGAAAACCGCAGCGCTCGTGAAGAGATCATCGAAGATTACGCAGTTGGAGAAAGTAGTGATATGGCTGAGGAGGCCGCTCCGGCTACAAACGACTCCGCTCCGGCTTCGGATGATTCTAAGTCGGATTATGCAGGAGCAGCTGAAGACTACTCCGACACTGACAAGCAGGTTGAGGGCGTAGACGAAGGAGATATCGTTAAGACAGACGGAAAGCATATATTTACGGTGGAGCCGTCCACATTCGGGTTCAGGATCCATGTGATAGAGCCGAACGGAAACAAGTCAAAAGAGATCGGAAGAGTTGAGATCCCCGGCTGCAACTGTGAAGAGATGTATCTGGTAGGGGACAGGATTTTCGCGATCGGTCTCGAGTGGCGTAATGGCAATGAGAATATGCCCGGCATACGTGAAGGATTCAGCAGATATTATGGAGGTCGTGACCTTAGCGGAAGTCGTACGGTAACGACGGTAGTTGATATATCGGATCCGTCTGCACCAAAGATCGAAAAGACTCATACCCAGACAGGCAGATACAATACTTCACGCATCAGTGATCGTTTCCTGTATGTATTCACCGAGGACTGGTATGAGAGAGAGACCGATTATGAAAAAGATAAGCCTGAGGAGTTCATACCACAGATCGATGGAGACATGTGTGAGCCGGGATGTATCGTACGTGCCGGAGATCGTGATATAAACAATTATATGGTAATGACATCACTTTCCGTTGAGGATCCGGATAGGATCACAGACAGGCTTGCAGTACTGGGTGGAGGAGCGACTTACTATGTCAGTACGGAGAATATCTATATCGCCAGACCTGAGGCCGGAAACGACCGTGGATGGTTCTGGGATACGGCTTCGGATATAACCTCCATAACGAAGTTCAGATACAATGACGGAAAGATCAAAAAGGTCGCTGAGACCACCTTCCGCGGATCAATATCAGACTCATACTATATGCATGAGTATCAGGGGAACTTCTGCTTCGTATATACGAGCAGAGGGAGAAGTGGTGCTACCACAAACGGTCTGTGTGTGGTTGACGGGGATTTGAAGCCCCTCGGTGAGATCGATAAGATAGGCGTGGGAGAGCAGATTTACGCATCTTACTTCATCGACAACATGGCATATTTTGTGACATACAGAAACACTGATCCGGTATTTGCTGTAGATATATCCGATCCGACCAGGCCTGAGTTAAAGAGTGAGCTGAAACTCCCGGGATTCTCGTCCTATCTGCACAGCTTCGGTACGGACAAGCTCATAGGAATAGGTTATGGCGACAATGAAACAGATGGCATGACCTGGGATGACACGACGAAGATATCGCTTTTTGAGATAGGAAAGGACTACGATATCAAAGAGCTTTCAAAAGTGTTTGCTGAAAAAGGGGCAAGAAACATTGCGGATTTCAATCATAAGGCAGTATTTGTTGATGAGGATAGAGAACTCGTGGGCTTTGCTCTGATGAGCTATGATTATGAAGATGGCGAGAATACGCATCTTGAGCATTACGTGGTATACAAGCTTAAAGGTGATAAGCTTGTAAAGGTAATGGATGAGAAAAATGACGGAGACGTAGATGGAGTCTCATTTCTCAATCTGAGGGGAGTGCGTATAGGAGAGACATTCTACGTATGCGATCCGACGGGAGTTCAGACTGCTTACGCTATCTCGGGGGATGGAAGCAAGTGGAAGAAGGCTTGAGAATAAGTCGGAGTTTAAGATAAGATGAACTCAGCCTTCAAAAAAGGGGGAGCTCTGAAAAATCAGAGCTCCTCCAGTTTTTTGTTTATGAACTGATCCCAATATGCATCATCGTCGTCTCCTGCGATCTTGTGCTCGTGTCCGCCCGCATTTGCATCGGTGGCTGACGGCTCGATCGTTACGCCCTCGGGCAGCTCGTCATCTGAGTTTTCTTCCATGATGTTCTCAAAGACTTGTGAGACTTCCTCGAGTACTGAGGGATCATCGATATTCTCGATGGTGAACTCGAACTCATCTCCCTGCTCCTCGATGGTCAGGCCGAACAGATAAGCCTCGGCGATATTCTCATCCGTAGGTGTCAGTGCCGCGTAGGCTTTGTCATCGTATTCAAACATACAGATGATCTGGCATTCGGTCTCGGTACCATCCTCCTCCTCGATTGTGACGATGATATCGTCAAGTTCGTTAAGATCGGGTAATTCCATTTTTTTTCCTCCTAATATGCATTTTTATTGACAAATCCTTTAAAGATGGTCAAAAACAGTATTTTTATATCCAGTCCCATGGACCAGTTTTCTACGTAGTACAGATCGTAATCTATCCTTTTTGGTATGGATGTATCTCCTCTGAAGCCGTTTATCTGGGCCCACCCGGTGATGCCCGGTCTGACCTGATGCTTTATCATATAGCGAGGGATCTTTGCACGGAACTTCTCCACAAACACGGGACGTTCCGGCCTGGGGCCGACGAGGCTCATTTTTCCTGAAAGCACGTTAAAAAACTGTGGGAACTCATCAAGGCTGGTTCTTCGGATAAATCTTCCGATCTTCGTCACGTTCGGATCATTTTTTACGGTCCACTGTGCGTTATCTTCATCCTGCACCTTCAAAGATCTGAACTTGTACATGGTAAAGGGCTTGTTGTGAAGTCCTACCCTGGTCTGTTTAAAAAGGATGGGTCCCGGCGATGAAGCTTTGACCAGGATGGCTATTATGAGCATCGGGATCGAAGTGAGTATGATCAAAAGTATGGATCCTACGATGTCGAAAGTCCTTTTTATGAATCTGTTTACGGTTAACGACAGAGGAACTTTCCTTACATGGATCACCGGAAGTCCGTCGAGGTCCTCGGTGTAGGGCCTGGTCGGTATCACATTTTTGTAATCCGGTACGAACTTCGTGTGGATACCGTGGTTCTCTGCGATATTTACTATGCTTTCGAGTTTGTCAAAGTGATCTATGGCCAGTGTGATCACGATCTCGTCATAATCATTTTCATTTAAAAATGTCTCGAGCTTGTCCGTGGTCCCGAGTACTTTAACGTCTTTGTAGTGCTTTGAGTCCCCGGCATTGTCATCGAGGATCCCATCTATGGTGTAACCCCATTCCGGGTTGGCTTTCAGTCTGTCAATATAGCCTTTGGCTGCATTTGAATATCCAACCAGAAGAACACGTTTTTTGTGCCGGCTGTTTTTCCTTATCTGACTTGCAACGACTGAGATCAGCAAACGGATAAGGCAGGTCGCGACCGTATTTGTGATAACAAAGATAAGCACAAAAAGACGCGCATAGCTGACGGTTCTGTAGAAGAAGAGTATAGCCGTAACTATGATTATCCCGACAAGGTTTGCGCCGATTACGGATGCTGATTCAGCGAGGTGTTTTTTAATCCGTCCGGGATCATAGAGTCTGAAAAACCAATAAGAAATGATATAACTCGGAACCAGCGCGACCAGACACTGCATGTAAACACCGAGATCCGGATAAAACCCATGAGGTTTTCTTATCAGGTGACAGACTAAAAGCGGGCTGTGCTTTGTATCAAAGCGAAGGAAATACGAAAGGATGAAGACGCCGATAATAATGCCCGCATCTGTGATGACGCGAAACAAGATTAACAGCTTTTCGTTTTCCTTTATCAAATATAACCCCTCCAATCTTTTTGCATCTACACAATTATAATACATTTTATTCACAAAGTAAACACAAATTACTGCTAGAATTGCAAACATAAACAGGAAAACAACGTGTTTAAAGCGCTTATCAAAACAAAGGAAGGTGAAAAGATATGGAGAATCAGGAAGGACGTTATATCATCGAGTATGACACCCAGACGGGTGAGCCTATCTATAGCGACGGCTACAGAGAGGGCAGACAGCAGAATGAATACAGGTCTTCCGAGACCGGACCGGAGTACAGAGCGCGCGAGCCGGAGTACAGAGCGCCGGAGCCGCAGCCGATGCCTGAAGGAAATGTATATCGTTTCCAGAACGCTGAGGCAGTGAGACCTAAAAAGGTCAAGAAGGGCTGGACGATGCCGAAGGTGGCACTCGGAGCTGTGATGTTCGGAGTGATCGCGGCGGGATGTTTTTTCGGAGTGAATGCCGGACTGAATGCACTTACGGGTGGTGCAGGTGAAAGTAAGCCTGCAGAGGAGATCTCGCAGACACGCGTCGAGGCGCATACGGATGACTCGAAGGCTACGGGAACATCGGCAACGGATGTTTCTGATATAGTAGAAGCAGTGATGCCTTCGGTAGTCGGAGTCGCAAATACTACGGTCGTTCAGAACTTCTTCGGTCAGCAGTATGAATCAAAGGGTGAGGGTAGCGGTTTTATTGTAAAGCAGGATGGCGATGAGTTGTTGGTAGTGACCAACGCGCATGTGGTCGAGAACGCAAAGGAGCTTGAGGTCACATTCTGTGATAATGAAAAGGTGAAGGCCGAAGTAAAGGGCACCAGCGAGTCAAATGACATCGCGCTTCTCACCGTCGACATGAAAAAGATCAAGGACTCCACCAAAAAGGAGATCAAGGCTGCGACCTTGAGATCAACGGATGATGTAAAGGTCGGAGAGATGGCCATCGCCATCGGAAATGCGAACGGAAGCGGACAGTCAGTGACCGTAGGATATGTGAGCGCCAAGGATCGTACATTCGTGATCGGAACCACGGATTCGAACGGAAGGAGCAATACCCGTCCGATGCTTCAGACGGATGCGGCCATCAACCCGGGTAACTCGGGCGGACCGCTGATCGATTCGAAGGGACGTGTTATTGGTATCACGACATCCAAGGAGTTTTCGGCGGTCGATGGAAGAGATATAGTTGGAATGAACTATGCTATCCCGATGTCTGACGGAGTTTCGATCATCAATGACCTGATGAACCGTGAGGTGCTTAAGGACAGAGAGAAGGGATACCTTGGTATCACCGGTGAAGACATCGACTCTGAGGCTTCCAAAAAATACAACATGCCTGAGGGAGTATATGTAAAATCACTCTCCGATACCGGAGCTGCCGCAAAGTCGGGCATCTATCAGGGTGACATCATAACAAAGATCGACGGCACCGCAGTGAAAAAGATCGAGGATGTCAGAGAGATAGTGAACTCAAGACGTGTCGGAACTACGATCGAGGTCACCGTACAGCGCAGCGATGGTAAGAAGTACGAGGAGAAAAAGATCAAAGTGACTCTCGCATCAAAAGATACTCTGGATGGTCTTCCGGAGGAAGAATACGATGATGGTTCTGATCAGTATCAGGAGCAGCAACAGCCGCAGCCAAACGGTGGCGACCAGATCATCCCATGGGGATTCTTCCAGTAAAACTGATACTTGCAAGAAAGCGATAATTAAGGTATAATTAACCCGTCGGTGTTTGCCGGCGGGTTTTGTTTAACAATGCTTGGAGGGCGTTATGTATAAATGGGAGGAAAACCTTAGGGAAGTAGAACCTTATGTTCCCGGCACGCAGCCGAGACAGAAGGATGTAATAAAGCTTAATACAAACGAGAATCCGTATCCACCGTCTGAAAAGGTGATACAGGCGATACGTGAGGCTGATCTGGATAACTCCATGAGAAAATATCCGGATCCGACTTCGAACGAGCTCACAAAAGCCTTAAAGGAATACTACGGACTTGAGGATCAGCAGGTGTTCGTGGGAACGGGTTCGGATGATGTTTTGTCCATAGCATTTTTAACGTGTTTCAATTCTGATAAGCCCATCATTTTTCCGGATGTAACGTATTCATTTTATCCGGTTTGGGCGAAGGTCTATCGTATACCGTATCGCGAGATCCCCGTGGATGAAGGGATGAGAGTGAGGATTGAGGATTACGGAGTAGGAGAAGGAAAACACGAGCCGAATGGGGGAGTGGTGATAGCAAATCCGAACGCTCCTACCGGTATAGCACTTTCACGCAAGGAGATCCTTCAGATCGTGGAGGCAAATCCTGATGTGGTCGTGATCGTGGATGAGGCGTATGTGGATTATTCGGGAGAGAGTGCGTTGCCTCTTTTGATGGATCACAAGAATCTGTTGATCGTGAGGACATTCTCGAAGTCAAGAGCCATGGCAGGGGCACGCATAGGCTTTGCGATCGGATCGCCGGAGCTGATTAAGGCCATGAATGATGTCGCACAGTCGATAAACTCATATACCAAGCCGACATTGTCTCTGACGGCAGCGGTTGCATCCATAGGGGATGAGGAGTATTTCAGGGCCAGGATAGACGATGTTTTGAGAACCCGCGCGAGGACCGTGCTCGAGTTGAAAAAGAGAGGCTTTTCCGTACTGCCTTCATCGACCAATTTCGTGTTTGCCGCACCCGGCAGGATAGATGCGGGGCTGCTTTATGAGGAGCTGGTCGACAGAAATATATACGTAAGATTTTTCAATGCCGAAAAGACGAAAAAATATCTCCGTATAACCATAGGTACCGACCGGGAGATGGATGCCCTTTTTGCTGCGATAGATGAGATCATTCACACATATTGATGGTCGGTTTGTTTCAATGACAACTGTTGGAGGGGTGTATGCCGGGAGATTTTTTTGAAAAAAGGGTGGCAAACCCGAGCGTGTTTATGGAGAACAGACTTCATCCGCACGCGGAGTTTGAGACCTTCATAGACGGGAAGACCAATCGAATCCTAAGTCTGGATGGCGAGTGGTCTTTTTCCTATGCTGACAGCCCGGCTGGTGCGACTGATGGGTTTTGGACGGAGGATTTTGACCATAGCGCATGGGACGCTATACAGGTCCCCGGACATATACAGTTGCAGGGCTATGATAAGCCTCATTACACCAACATAGCATATCCGTGGGACGGAGTAGAGGCGCTCGGACGCGGCTGGACACCCGAGGAGTTCAACCCGGTTGCGGAGTATATAAAGACATTTGAAATAAACAAAAAACTCGTCGGGCAAACCATGAGACTGTCATTCCAGGGCGTGGAGAGCTGCGCCGGAGTATGGCTGAACGGAGAGTACGTAGGATACTTTGAGAACAGTTTTGATCCTGCGGAGTTCGATATAACGAAGTTTATAAAAAGAGGGAAAAACAAGCTTGCCGTGCGCGTATATAAATGGTGCGCAGGCAGCTGGTGTGAGGATCAGGATTTCTTCAGGTTTTCCGGGATATATCGTTCGGTTTATATCTATACCGTACCTGATGTGCATATGGAGGACATCAGGATAAGGGCTATCCCCGATGAAGCTTTCAAGGACGGTACACTCGAGGTAAAGGTCAGTGTGTCGAATCCGGGGAGCGTGAGATTTTTGCTCACCGAGCCCTCTGAGACGGAGGAAGACGAGGACAAGGTCGTATATGACTCGGGCGAGCATCCCGTGGGGCAGGAGCCCGGAAAAGCCGATCTGTACACGATGAAGATATCGTCGCCGAAATTGTGGAGCGCGGAAAAACCGAACCTCTACAAACTCGGTGTGTTTGTGAAGGATCCGAGCGGAAAAAAGGAAGAGTATTCGTCGTTTAATGTGGGCTTCAGAAAGTTCGAGCTCAAAGGCGGACTGATGCTGTTAAACGGCAAAAGGATCGTTTTTAAGGGTGTGAACAGACATGAGTTTTCTTCGGATAAAGGCCGCAGGGTCTCTGACGAGGAACTTCTTACAGACATCCTTACGATGAAGAAAAACAATATAAATGCGATCAGGACGAGTCACTATCCTGATGATGTGAGGATATATGATCTCTGTGATAAATACGGATTGTATATGATCGCCGAGAACAACATGGAGACTCATGGAACCTGGCAGATGTACGACCCCATCGCGCAACCGGACTGCAAAGGTCCTTTGGATTTTGAGAACATAAATACACATGCTGCGCAGGTCATCGACAAGGTGATCCCGGGAGATGATGAGAGGTGGGCGCCGATGCTTCTCGACAGAGTGAGCTCCTGTTATCATAGGGATAAGAATCACCCGTCGATCCTCATCTGGTCGATTGGAAACGAATCCTTTGGCGGGTCAGTGCTTCAGAGTATGACGGATCTTTTTCATGCACTCGATCCCGACAGACTTGTCCACTACGAGGGGATATTCCACGACAGGAGATATCCGAACACGAGTGATATAGAGAGTCAGATGTATCCGTCCGTAGAGGATATCGAGGCGTTTTTGGCAGAACATAAAGAAAAACCTTTTATCTGCTGTGAGTATACCCATGCCATGGGAAACAGCTGTGGAGGGATGCACAAATACACGGATCTTGCTGAGAGGGAGCCGAGGTATCAGGGTGGTTTCATCTGGGATTATATAGATCAGTCTCTCGATGCGGAGACTGCTTATGGTGAACCTTATCAGGCTTATGGTGGTGATTTCGGGGACAGGCCGTCATCGTATGAGTTTTCCGGAAACGGCATAGTTTATGCTTCGGACAGGACCCCTTCACCCAAGATGCAGGAGGTTAAGGCAAACTATCAGGGGATACACGTGGAGTTTTTCGATGAGGGACTCAGGCGTGGTAAAAAGCCCCTTTTGCCCGGTATGATGAGGATAGTGAATAACAATCTTTTCACCTCCACATCCGAATACATGTGTCGTGTGGATCTGCTTTTCGAGGGTGAGCGTATCGATATGGAGGTTATAGATACCGATGTGGCGCCCATGAGTGAAAAGGTGATGAAGATCCCATTCTACGGAGACGAGAAAAAGGCCGGAGAGTATGCATTTATAATATCCTTCATGGAGAAGCAGGACAGGCCGTGGTGTAAGGCCGGATATGTGGCTGCGTTCTCGCAGTGGTGCTATACCGTGGAGTATGATATCGCTGAAGAAGAGGAGGAAGTTACGGATGAGACCGTGCCGGATACCGTCTTTGGTATCGAGAAGGCCGGCAGTCTCGAGATCATCCGTGGCGAGGAAAACATAGGCGTCAGAGGAAGCGGCTTTTCCATATTGTTCTCGGGACCGATGGGAGGACTTGTCTCCTACAACTGCAGGGGGAGAGAGCTGATAGGGTGCGTACCGAAGCCGAATTTCTGGAGAGCTCCCACTGATAACGACAGGGGAGCGTTCTCGCAGATGAGGTATGCTCAGTGGAAGACGGCAAGCCTGTACCATAGGCCGATCTATGCCGGACAGGAGAGAGTTATCTACCCATGGATGGTGGATTATGAGAAAAATTATGGGATCGGAGCAAAAAAACGTAGCGACGGAACATTTTTCATAAGATATGCATATATTATCGCTACGGTTCCGGAAACAAAAGTGGATGTCAGCTATACTGTATATCAGGATGGCAGGATAAAGATGGAGCTTGATTATGATCCGTCTAAAAAAATGACGGAGATGCCGGAGTTCGGGCTTATGTTCACTCTGGATGCCGCCTTCGACAGGCTGGAGTGGTACGGTCTCGGCCCTGAGGAAACCTACGCGGACAGAAAGAGAGGCGGCAGGCTGGGCATCTGGAAAAACATGGTTAAGGATAATATGGCACGCTATCTGGTTCCGCAGGAGTGTGGAAACAAGGAGGATGTGCGATATATAAAGGTGATGGATAAAAACGGCTACGGGCTTGTGTTTACCGCGTGCGAGGGTTCGATGAGTGCTTCGGCACTGCCCTATACGCCGCATCAGCTGGAGACAGCGTCACATCTGTACGAACTGCCGAAAGCGTGCAACACGATAGTCCGGCTCTCAAAGGCTCAGATGGGAGTCGGAGGTGATGACAGCTGGGGTGCCCGTGTCCATCCCGAGTATCTGCTCGATGTGAGCGGACATATGCATTTTGAGGTGATGATTGGAGGCTTATAATGAGTGAGAATGAAGTAAATACTACAAATAGTGATTCAGGAAACGGTGGGAGTGGCGATAACGGCGGCTATGAGCGCGTATGCTATATGTGCCACCGTCCTGAGAGCAAGGTCGACAAGATGATCGTGATCCCGAACAATATCTGTATCTGTTCGGACTGCATGCAGAACACTCTCGACCAGATATCCGCATCCGGATTTCCGGGTATGCAGGGACTTTCTCCCCAGGATATCATGAACATCAGCGGGATGGGGATCGTGCCGCCTGATGAGTTCCAGATGAAGCATGCCGTTAAAAAGAAAAAGAAAAAGGAAGAGCCGAAAGAATCACCGGCTTTGGATATCAAGAATCTCCCTGCTCCTCACGTGATCAAAGGAAATCTCGATGAGTACGTAGTGGGACAGGAACATGCGAAAAAGGTCCTCGCAGTCGGTGTCTACAACCATTACAAGCGCGTCATGGCTGAGATATCCGAGAACGAAGAAGCAAACGATGAGTCGACCGTTAAAAAGGGTGTGAAGCTCGACGGTATCGAGATCGAGAAGTCAAACATGCTCATGCTCGGACCGACCGGTAGCGGAAAGACGTTTATGGTAAAGACCATGGCGAAACTTTTGCAGGTACCGCTCGCGATCACGGATGCGACGGCCCTCACTGAGGCCGGATATATCGGTGATGACGTGGAGAGCGTGATCAGCAAGCTTCTTTCCAACGCGGGGAATGATGTCGAGCTCGCAGAACGCGGGATCGTCTATATCGACGAGATAGACAAGATCGCAAAGAAGGCAAATGCCCACAACCGCGATGTATCGGGTGAAGCCGTGCAGCAGGCGCTCCTAAAACTTTTGGAGGGCGCCGATATAGAGGTGCCTGTGGGCGCTACAAATAAAAATGCCATGGTACCGATGACCACGGTCAACACCAGCCATATCCTCTTCATCTGCGGGGGTGCGTTCCCGGGCCTTGAGGATATCATCAAGAAAAGGCTGTTAAGCAGCGGAACCATGGGCTTTGGCTCAGTTCTCAAGGACAAATATGATGAAGATAATGATATTTTTAGTAAGGTTGAGACAGAAGATATCCGTGAGTTTGGACTGATTCCGGAGTTCATAGGAAGGTTACCGATCGTCTTTTCTCTGGCTGATCTTGATGAGGATATGCTCGTAAAGGTTCTCACTGAGCCGAGAAACGCCATCGTCAAACAGTATCAGAAACTCCTCGAGATGGATGAGGTTAAGCTGACGTTCGAGGATGATGCGCTCAGAGAGGTGGCCAAAAAGGCTGTTGAAAAGAAGACCGGAGCGAGAGCACTCCGCTCCATCATAGAGGACTTCATGATGGATATCATGTACGAGATACCGAAGGATGATTCCATCGGAGAGGTTACGATCACCAGAGATTATATCCTCGGAAAAGGTGCTCCGCAGATAAGGATGCGCGGAAGCTATTGATTTTCACTAAAAGATATGATATAGTGATGTAGTTTGTTACAAACGTTGGCCCATCGCCAAGCGGTAAGGCACAGGACTTTGACTCCTGCATTCGTGGGTTCGAATCCCGCTGGGCCAGTGTATTATCAAAAGAACAAGGCGCTAAACCTGATCGGTTTATGCGCCTTGCTTTTTTGTTGAATATTCGTTTAGCTTGTTATTTGTTATGCGGCAAGCTCATAAGCGTACTTTACGCCTGTTATCTCTGCGCTGAGATCCGGCTTGATCGCTACATCAACAAATGCGTATGAAGGATTGTCTCCCGGATCGCTGTTCGGGATCTCGTACTCGCAGATCACCTTGTATGTGCCTGTGGAAGCCTGGTTCTCAACGATTGCTACCGGCTTGAGGTTTGCTTCTGTGTATGAGGCGAACAGTGTAGCTGCTGCAGTTTTTACTGCCGCCGGGATTGAAACATCCTTAGCTCTCTCCCAACCGCCCGGGATAACTTCCTCGGGAGCAGCCTCAAGACTCATATCGAACACACCACCTGTTAATCCCTGCTCAACGGGACTTGCGTTGCCCTCGAGATCTACGTAGAACTCAACGATCGAGTAGGTAGTTTTCTTTGCGGGGGTGGTTACGTTTTTTCTGCAGAGAACTCTGTAGTTTGTTCCTGCTACGACCTGTGTAGCCAAAAGAGCTACCGGCTCATATGAAACGCCGTTGTTAGGATCTTTGAGAAGGAAATCGATAAAGCCCGCAAGATCACTTACGTCTCCCGGAGCTTCACATGTTTCCCATCCGCCGTCAATAGCCGGTGCGGCGATAACGGTTACCTTACACTTCAGAGTGAACTTTGTTACTTTTTTCTTTCCCTTGGCAACAGCCTTAACAGTAGCTGTGATGGTTGCCTTACCCGGAGCAATAGCCTCTACAACTCCCTTTTTGTTAACCTTTGCTACGGTCTTGTCGCTGGATGCCCAATTGATGGACTTGATCGTGAAGCCGTTCTTTTTTACGGAGAGCTCATCTGCCAGACCTTCTTCGATCCTGGTTGTTGACTTGTTAAGCTTTGGCTTCTTGGCGCTCTTTGCAGCGGATACCACAGGGCTTACAGCCAGAGCCATCGCGCATACGAGAACGATAGCCAGTGATTTTTTCGCAAAAGCTGAGATTGTGTTTTTCATACTTACTACCTCCTGGTTCTGAATGATAATGGAACAATACAACAGTTAAAGTATATCATCGTACGAAACGGATGTCAAACAATGATTATACTACCTTTATCTTTACAGTGACTGTTTTAGTGGCCGGAAGGAAGTTTTTGTTTCCGGCAGCAGCGATATTTACCTTCACCTTCAAAACGGTGCCTGCTTTGTACTTGCCTTTTTTGATGGTGATCGTGCCGTTTTTGTCGATAGAATACTTCTTCGATGTGCATTTGTAGGTCACCTTTCCCTTGGCGCTTTTCACCTTGATCGCCTTTTTGATGGCCACATTAGCTTTTTTCAGCTTTATGGATTTAATAGTCTTTGTATCGGCCTTAACAGTCATCTTCTGTTGTTTTATGGACGGGTTAGCGGCCGCTTTGCCGAGAACATCCAGGTCGTAGAAAAGTGAATAATCCTTATTTCCTTTTGCGTCAGTCTGTACGAGGTTAACGTTTACGGGTGCTCCGCCGTCTAAATCTGTTTTTCCGTCGGAATGCATAGATTTTATCGGACCTGAGATTAAATTGCACGTGTAATCAGACATATGCATGATACTTAACATGCAGGTTCCGCCGGAGCTTTTTTCCCCTATGATGGGAATACCGACCTCCGAGGCCAGACACGGGAGGGTGTTTGCCGATGAATATGAATACTCTGACGTGAGAATCGCAAAATCGAAATCATATTGAAGCTCCTTGTCTGCTTCATCAAATTTTCCATCCAGGTTCAAATCGTAATCACATGCGTCGTAAGCCAACGATCCGGATATGGCATCTATGCTAACATCTGTGAATATCGTATTCTTCGTATTGTTTTTGCTTTTATCAAGGATGGTACACATATAGTAACAGTCTGAGACCAGTCCACCTCCGTTATTTCCGAGATCGATTATGAAACTCCCTGCGCCCTTTTCCTTGGCCAGATCCAGAGCCTCTTTAAACGCATATATACTCGCTTTATCAAACTCATCAAAGGAGAACAGTGCAGTCGTACCTTCCATTATGAGTACCTGACCGCCTTTTCCTGCATTTATCGAAGCTATACCACCATTCCACTCTTTGAGAACAGTATTTTTGCCATACGCGTCATCAAATGCATGTAAACGTATATCGGTCAGACCGGAAGCCTTATTCGCGACCTCCGCCGAAGTATCTACACCGAGACGTGCAGCCTGTGCAAGAGGATCCTTTCCGGGATTCATAATCTTATCAATAAACCCCTTATACACCGGGCTTTCCCTGTACTGACCCAAACTTCCTGCTAAGTTCGTATGTCCCTGGTCGTAGAAATAATTCATGAGAGCGAGCATGGCAAGATTGTTTTCAACACGGTTAGTGCTTTTAAGCGAAGCCTTCAATCCCGGGACTTCTTTATCCAGCTCATCAAGAGTTTTATCAAGCCCCACAGACTCAACGGATGAAGCAATCTTTGCCTGAGTAGGCTTGCCATATATATGATCTATCATAAAGCAAAACTCGTTATAATTGAAAGCGGCAAACGTCTCTGAAAACTCGGATGATTCATAGAGCGACGACTGCTCCTCGGCGCAGTAGACAGGTGTCCCGCCTGACATACCTTCTAACAAATCCATTGTATGTATGAAATACAGTTTTCCGTTTAAGTACTCTGCTGCGTTGTAGGTAGCTACAAACAGATCGTTCAGCGTCGGCAGAGGCAGATAAGCCTTATCATCCTTTTCTATGAGATCTATACCATAGTCGCTCATGGCAAGAGTTACCGGCTTGGCGGATATATGAGATAAATCGGCTACTCCCCTGACCGGAAGATCAGCTTTGTCTTCGATACCATAGTGGTTAGCCCTGTTGCCGCAAATGAATACATAAATTGAACTGGAACTCAGGCTATCTTTGTTTACGTCGATCGTCATAGTCGCGTCATGGTCGTCCTTTATCTCGTAAACCCCGGAATCTGTCTTTTTCTCTTTGAAATCGGTTTCATATATCGTATCGAGGTAGTTCTCCACGCTTACGTAGGGAACCTCAGGAAGGTCGCTCGGGATATAAATATCCATCTTTCCTGTTTTTTCTTTGCTGAAAAGATACGTAGTTACCGATTTCTTTTCATAGGTTAACTTTTCTTCTGCTGCTATGGCATGCTTCGTAGCAGGGATGCTCGCAATCGTACCGAATACCAGCGAGAACATGAGCAGCAAAGACATTAGTTTTCTCTTCATATGAATCCTCCTGAATAGTTATATCAAAACACAAGTGTCATTAACAGAAGTGTATCATGTTTTCTCTTGTTTTGTCAATTTACATGTGATATAGTTTATATATGTAATCGTATTTGTTTATCGTTATGAAGGGAAGGTGCTCTATGGATTTCAGACCAGAAAAAAAAACTCGGTTTCGGCCTGATGCGTATGCCGCAGCTGGACCCGGAGGATGCAGCAAAGGTTGATGTCGATCAGGTTTGTAAGATGGTCGATATGTTTATCGAAAACGGTTTTACCTATTTCGATACGGCGTGGATGTACAACGGATTTGCAAGTGAGAGTGTTGCGAAAAAGGCTCTCGTCGACAGACATGATAGAGACAGCTTTACATTGTCAACGAAGCTCCACTGCGGATTTTTTGATTCAGAAGCAGAGCGCGAAAAATACTTCGAGACTCAGCTTACAAATACCGGGGCAGGATTCTTTGATTATTATCTCATACACGGAATAGAAGGAGAGATGATAGATAAGTACGAGAAGTTTGACTGCTTCGGTTGGCTTTTGGAAAAGGTAAAGGAGGGATATGTACGTCATCCGGGATTCTCGTTCCACGATAAGCCGGAGCTTTTGGACAAGATCCTTACTGATCATCCCGAGATGGAGTTTGTTCAGTTGCAGATCAACTATCTCGACTGGGAGAGCGAGTGGGTCAGATCAAGGGAATGCTATGAGGTCGCCGTAAAACACGGAAAGCCTGTCATCGTGATGGAGCCTGTCAAGGGCGGAACCCTGGCAAACGTACCTGCTGAGGCAAAGGCTCTGTTTGATGAGCTTGATCCGTCCATGAGCGTTCCGAGCTGGGGGATCCGATTCGCGGCGAGCCTGCCCGGTGTCATGCTGGTACTCTCGGGAATGTCAAATATAGCTCAGATGCAGGATAACATGAGTTATATGAAAGACTTCACCCCGCTTACCGAGGATGAGAAAAAGGTATGCTTTAAGGTGGCTGACATTATCAACTCACAGATCACCGTGCCGTGTACCGCATGCTCGTATTGTACCGGCGGATGTCCGCAAAAGATAGCCATCCCTCAGTATTTTTCCATGTATAATGAGGATATGCGAGAGAACATGGATGAGAAGGGTTGGACCGTTAATATGTCGAATTACGAAACACTTACCCACTCGTTTGGAAGCGCGGGTGAGTGTATAGAATGCGGACAGTGTGAGAGCGTCTGCCCGCAGCATCTGACGATCATAAAATATCTGAAGGATGTCGCGGCTTACTACGGAAAGTAACGGAAAACACAGGGGGAGACTTAAGTCTCCCCACTTTTTGACAGTGAGAGCTATTTGACAAAAATAAGCCGATAGTGTAGTATATGTCTATGATTAAAAAAGTATTCAAGCAGATGATATGGACTCAAATACTGTCCGCCATGACGGTTACGCTCTGCCTTTTGGTAGACAACATCATGATCGGGCGTTTTTTGGGTGAGGATTCCATAGCGGCATACGGACTCACATCTCCGGTGCTGCTGATTTTCGCTGCGTTCGGAGCCATGGTCTCGGCAGGGATCCAGGTGGTATGCTCGAAGACCATAGGAAAAGGTGACGAAAAAGGTACAGATGCCTGCTATACCGTGTCTGTTCTTCTGAGCGTGGGGATATCTCTTGTAGCGTTAGCACTGGTTTTCATCATGCCGGATCAGATATGTACGCTGTTGGGAGCCGGATCTCCGACAGCCGGTAATACCGTATTCTGGCTGACAAAAGATTATCTGATAGGTTTTATCATAGGTGCTCCCGCGTTTATCTTCGCACAGATAATGGTGCCGTATGTACAGATAGTGGGAGAGCAGAAAAGACTTATACTGGCAGTTGTCGCCATGACGATCGCCGATATCGGGCTGGATCTTTTGAACGTGCTTTTGGTGAAGGCCGGCATGTTCGGAATGGGGCTGGCTTCCTCGATCAGTTATTTCATCGCGGTTGGAGTCGGGTTAACGTATTTCTTCAGCAGTAAGTGCATATTTACATTCCGCATAGTAAAGGATAAGATGTTAAAGACGGCCGGAGGTCTTTTAAAGCAGGGCTTCCCGACGGTAGTTAACCAGATAAGCCTTGTTCTTTTGGTATATGTACTAAACAGACTTCTTTTGGATGTATCGGGTAACTCCGGAGTTGCGGCCTATGCGGTCATATCGACGGTGTCAAACATATGCTACTGTTTCGGCTCCGGTATAGCAGCTGTCGCACTCACGTTATCCTCGATGTTCTATGTAGAGCAGGACAAGACATCGCTTTATGAAGTGGTCAGGACTATGACCAAATACGGTGTTGTCATAAACGCCATAGTCACGGTGATCGTACTTTTGATCGCTCCGATTCTCATTGGTATATTCCTTAATGATTCGACATCCGGAGTGAAGGAAATGGCAGTATTCGGAGTGAGGCTGTTTTCGTTATCATTAGTATCGTGTGCTATGTGTACCACGTTGAAAAACTATTATCAGGGCACTGCCCGCACAGGATTCACACAACTGATCTCGATACTTCAGAACTTTGTATTTGTTGTTTTGTTTGCGTTTATACTCAGCAGATTTATCGGAACAACAGGAATCTGGATATCGTTCTTTGCGGGCGAGACGATGACATTTTTAGTGACACTTTGTATCATCTTTTATAAAAGAAAAAAGATCGCTGTTAACACTGAAGCATTGGCTCTTTTGGACGAAGATTTCGGCGTTCCGGATGAGGATATTTTTGAGTCGGAAGTAACTACAATAGAGGAGATATCCGCTTCGTCAATCGCTCTCGGAGAGTTCTGTAAAGATCATGGTGAGGACGATAAAACAAGTTATTATATATCGCTTTGTATGGAAGAGATAACGGCGAATATTATCAAGCACGGATTTGGAAAAGACAACAAGGATCACAGGATAGATATCAGATATGTGATTAAAAAGAAAAAGAGAACGCTCCGCATCAGGGATGACTGTCAGATATTCGATCCGGTCAGCTATTTCGAGCTTCACGAGAATGATGCTCCGTCAGAGACTATCGGAATAAGAGTGGTCATGTCTCTCGCAAAAGATGCGAATTATATCAATTTACTCGGACTTAATAACCTTACATTGGTGTTCTGATAATATATCGGAATAAAGGAAGGAAAGTCATATGAAGATGAAAAGATTTTTATCTTTATTTCTTACGCTGATACTGGCAGTGTCTTTGGCAGGCTGTGGTGAGGAAGAAAAAAAGCAGAGTACGGCGAGCGGCACTGCTGCGACCGTTGAAACAGATGCCGAGGAGGTATCCGAAGAGGCTTCCGAGGAGGTTTCCGCGGACGGTAACAGATACGCAGGGAAGACTCCCGAGGAGATACTGTCGAAGCTTACTCTCGAGCAGAAGGCAGCTCAGATGGTACAGCCTGCCATCTACATCCTGGATGATCCCGAGGATCAGATGTCAAAGCATGATTACGGAAGTATCCTTTCCAAATTTGACTCGCTCACGGCGCCATCATGGATGGATCTGATCGACAGTCTGCAGAAGGCGGCACTCTCATCGGAATCAGGCGTTCCGTTTGTATACGGACAGGATGATGTTCACGGAGTTAACTATTGTTCCGGAAGTGTGATCTTCCCTCACAATATAGGTATGGGGGCTACAGGTGATGAAGATCTGATGCATGAGGTAGGTCTTGCCACTGCCGATGAGGCGAAGCTCTGTCGTATGCTGTGGAATTTCGCACCCTGTGTGGCACAGTCCGTAGATCCCAGATGGGGACGTACTTACGAGAGCTACGGATCGGATCTGGAGTCTATCAAAAAGCTCAGCGTGGCATATACAAAGGGACTTATAGAAGGCGGGATCATAGCCTGCCCGAAGCACTTTTTCGGAGATGGAAACGTTCAGTACGGAACAGGAGAAAAATCCGATACGGCACGTCTCATAGACCGAGGAGACGCCGAGCTGAATGATGATGAGATAAACGATCTTCTCAGTGTATACCAGGCGCAGATCGACGCCGGGGCGCAGACGATCATGATCAGCCATTCTTCCGTAAACGGTGTAAAGATGCATGAAAACGAAAAGTATATCCAAAAGCTGAAAAATGAGATGGGCTTTAAAGGATTCATCGTCAGCGACTGGGATTCGATTCAGAACCTGAAACTGAACTCCTATGAGGATCAGGTCGTAACTGCGATCAACTCAGGGATAGACATGCTGATGGAGGTTGAGAGATTCGAGGAGGCCAGAACGATAATCGTGGCAGCCGTAAATGACGGCAGGATCGCGGAGGATCGTGTGGACGATGCAGTGCTTCGCATACTTCGCGTAAAGAAGGAAGCAGGTATCATCGATGATCCCCTCGGTGAAAAAATGCAGACCAAGCAGATGGAGACCGGATCCGAGGAGTACAGAGAGGTTGCCAGACGTGCCGTGGAGGAGAGCCTGGTCCTTCTTAAAAATAAAAAAAATGTCCTCCCGCTTAAAAAGGACACAAAGGTATATATCATGGGACCGGCAGCGGACAGTGCCAGAGCACAGTGCGGAGGATGGACCATTGACTGGAATCAGAGTCCGAGTGAGATCATTGACGGAGTCACCACGATCAGAGCAGCCTTTGATCAGGCGGCAGGTGAGTTTGGGGTCACCGTAACTGATGATCCCGATGATGCGGATGTGGTTATCCTTGCAGTAGGAGAAAGATCATACGCTGAGTGGAACGGAGATACTCAGGATATGGATCTGTGCGGCGATATGGCATTGGATGGAAATAAGAAAGCCATCAAAGAGGCAAAGAGGCTTCGTGAGTCCGGCAAGAAGGTTGTTGCCTGCCTCATAGCAGGGCGTCAGATCCTCATAGACAAATACATAAACGACTGGGACGGAGCGGTTATGTGCTACCTTCCGGGCTCCGAGGGAACGGGTATTGTAAACGTTCTTTGCGGAAAGTCCGATTTTACAGGAAAGCTCCCGAGCCCGTGGTACAAAAACCTCGAACAGCTCGGCACGGATGAGTGCGAGTGGAAGGTTGGATACGGCTTGACTTATAAAGGTTAAAAAGTTATTGACTTGACAGAAAAAAAGTGTTATAATCACGCATGTTGTGTAGCCGTCTACGGCTACGGCGGCGTGCATCGGGGTATAGCTCAGCTTGGCTAGAGTGCTTGATTTGGGATCAAGAGGCCGCAGGTTCGAATCCTGTTACCCCGAGGTGAAAACGGTCCTTGAAATCTCGTGAAATCTGCGGGATTTCAAGGACGTTTTTTCTTATGTTAATGTATGCGTGATTTCTTGACATTCGTACACATGTAGTGTATAATACGAAGGAATATACCACTTTTTGAGTTTTGATCGAGAGGAAAGATAGATGAACGATCTTCATAGAAAGAGATTCGTAGCTGCCAAGCTTCTTCATATGGTGCTATCTATCGGTGTTTTTTACGTCGCATGGCTTTTGTTCAGGTACGGTCAGTTTTGGTATAGAGGTGATATCGCCTACCGTTACAATTACTATGTATGTGCAGGTTATGCGGTCGTTCTGTATCTCTTTAGCAGAACCTACAATGCATATCTTCTCGGTTTCAGCAGGATCAGATCGCTCGCGATATCGCAGTTCTTTGCGCAGGTCTTCAGCGTGGGAGCGATCTATTTCGTAGTCAGTCTGAGCTGGAATCAGTTCAAGAATCCCCTTGTATTCATACCTATGCTTTTCGGGCAGGCAGTGATCGACTGTTTCTGGTCGTACTTTGCGAGCATGATCTATTACAAATCAAATCCGCCGAAAAGGACTATCCTGATCTATCGAAGCGAGATAGACAAAAGGAGATTCGGCTCGGTCATGGGTAAGCCTGTAGGACGTATATACAAAGTTGTTGAGGAGTTCGAGTACTCCGGAGACAAATTCCATGAGGTCAGAGACAGGATCGAAGGATTCGAGGCGATATTCGTTGCGGGCGTAAGGAGCAGATGCCGAAACGGTATCTCAAAGTATTGCGTCGAGAACAATATCCCGGGCTTCTTTCTCCCGCATATCGGAGATGTCCTGATGCGCGGAGCTACGCATATTCAGACGTTCTCCTCACCGGTGCTTTTTTTCTCACACAAACAGATAGAGCCGGAATACATTTTCATAAAGAGAGTATTTGATTTCTCATTCGCATTGGTCGGCATCATCATCGCATCACCGGTCATGCTCATCACCGCACTTGCGATCAAACTCTATGACAGAGGTCCTGCCATCTACAAGCAGGTCAGACTCACAAAGGACGGAAAGAAATTCAACATTTATAAATTCAGGAGCATGAGGGTTGATGCCGAGAAGGACGGTGTTGCCAGACTCTCCACCGGCGAGAACGATGACAGAGTCACTCCTATAGGTAAGTTTGTAAGAAAATGCAGGATAGATGAGATCCCGCAGCTTTTTAACATATTAAAGGGTGACATGAGCTTCGTAGGTCCCAGACCTGAGCGACCGGAGATTGCGGAACAGTATTATGAGCAGTTCCCGAGTTTCAAGCTCAGACTCCAGGTGAAGGCGGGACTTACGGGATATGCACAGGTTTACGGCAAATACAGCTCCGATCCCTATGAGAAACTCGAGTTCGATCTCCTTTACATCAATGATATCAGTCTGGCGACCGATCTCAGACTGATATTCGCCACATTCAGTATCCTCGGAAAGAAAGAGAGTACCGAAGGTATCAAGGAAGGCGAGACGACGGCAGCTGACTTTACGGTGACGCAGGAGGTTGATGAGAGCAAGGTCGAAGGAGAAGAGAACTGATGGGCACCTGTGATGTATCCGTAGTGATACCTGTTTACAATGGCGAGAAATACATCAGACAGGCTGTGGAGTCCGTGCTCGTTCAGGATGTGAGCCTCGATGTGTTTGTGATAGATGACGGCTCGACCGACGGGACGGCTGATGTGATGAGTTCGTTTTCCGATGATGAGCGGGTACATTATTTAAAAAATGACCGAAACCTCGGTGTGGCACAGACCAGAAACAGAGGAGTAAAACTTGCGGATGCAGAGTACGTCGCATTCCTCGATGCGGATGACTGGTGGGAACCGGGCAAACTCTCCGCACAGCTTTCGCTCATGCGAGAAAAGAACGCTGTTCTTTGCGCGACGGCGAGAGAGCTTATAAATGCCGACGGGAGTACTACCGGCAGAGTGATAGGGATCCCCGAAAGGATCGGGTACAAGGATATATTAAAGCACAACATGATCCCCTGCTCCGCGGTACTTGTAAAAAAAGAAGCCATGTTGAAATATCCCATGGAGCATGATGACAGCCATGAGGATTATATAACCTGGATAAAGATGATCAGAGAATACGGATTTGCGGTAGGTATTGACAAGCCGTTTCTGAAATACAGACTGAGTGAGAACAGCAAATCCGGTTCCAAGTTTAAATCAGCGCGTATGACATACACGGCATTCAGATATGCCGGGCTGGGTGTTTTTTCATCAATGCTTCACTTCGTATCATACGCATTTAATGGAGTTAAAAAATACTATGGCTAAGTCCGGATTTGCGATCAGGCAAAGGTTAAAGATGTTCATGCAGAGCGTGGTCCTGCCTCTGGTATACAGAGTCGGGTGCATCCGAAAAGTTGACAAAAAATTAGTTGTATTTTGCGATGCGCATCACAACTCCAGACCCGTCAGCATGGACAGGCTCGTCAGAGCCATGCGCGCGGGACACCCCGAGAGACGTATCGTTGAGAGATACAGAGACTATGCGGACCTCGGTTATGTGGGTCAGCTTAAGGATTCCGTCAGATTCATGTGGCTGTATGCGATGTCGGGATGCGTTGTTATATGTGACAATTATATGCCTGTGGCCGCCTGCAAAAAAAGAAAAGCGACAAAGGTTATCCAGCTCTGGCACGGTCCGGGTGCTTACAAAAGATTCGGCTATGATTCGTCGGATGATATCCCGCCATATTACAAAGGGAATGTGTTCAAAAACTACAATCTGGTAACGGTATCAGGTGAAAAATGTATCGGACCGTTTACCTCGGCGATGCGACAGAAAAAGGGCATCGTACGTGACGTCGGGATCAGTCGTATGGACGACTATCTGTCCGAGAGATATGTGAGGGAGTGCCGGGAGATTTTTTATGAAAAATACCCCGAGGCCAAAGGCAAAAAAGTAGTTGTCTGGGCGCCGACCTTCAGAGGGAATGCCGGTGAGCCGAGACTCGAAGGACTGGCTGATATAGATAGGCTGGAGAATGAACTTGGTGATGAGTGGTGTGTGATAAAAAGTATCCATCCGCACCTTTTTCACAAGTATGACAGAGAGGATCTCAAAGGGCGGATACCCACGGAAAAGATGCTTCCTTTGGCGGATGTGTTTATCACGGATTATTCATCGATACTGTATGACGCGTGTATACATCGTTGCAAGATGCTGATGTTTGCGCCGGATCTTAAGGAGTTCGAGAGAGCCAGAGGGACTTACATGAAGATGAGCGAGTTTCCGGGAGAGATCATCACTGACGGAAGGGAGCTTTCGGCCGGAGTAAAGAGAGCATATGACAGCTATGACAGAGAAGCTCAGAATAAGTTTATCGAGGGATACCTCGGAGCCTGTGACGGTCATGCGACAGAACGAATAATACACTATATAACCAAAACTTGACCGACACCACAAAGTATGGTATAATACGCGATGATTGTGTGAAGCAGAAAAAGTGAAATGAGAGGTGTTTGATTCTAATGACGCAGGGCATGAAAAGTTTTTGGAAATACAGATTTCTGATGAGGGAGCTCGTGATAAAGGGTATCCGTCTGAAGTACCGCAAATCTTATCTCGGTATCATCTGGTCTCTGATCGAGCCGTTGATGACTACATTCGTACTCGTGCTCGTGTTCGGTACTCTCTTTAACAAGTTCAAAGATCATACATTCGCAGTGTATATCATGTGCGGAAGACTTTTATATTCATTCTTTTCGTCTGCAACTAAGGGCTCCTGCAAGGAGATACGCAAGCAGGCTTCCATGATCAAAAAAGTTTATGTTCCCAAATATCTATACCCGTTATCAAACGTGGTTTTCAACTTCGTGATATTTTTGATATCATTGGTCGTACTGATCCCGGTCATGATCTATTCGCAACAGATGCCGACATGGATGATCTGGCAGGTGTTCCCGGCGCTTATCGAGCTGTTTATATTGTCGTTGGGACTGGGACTTATACTGGCCGTGCTCGATGTGTATTTCAGGGATACCGAGTATCTTTGGAACGTCATATGTATGGTCATCATGTATATGAGTGCCATATTCTATCCTGTTGAGAGGCTCGCGAAGAGCGGACATGCATGGATATTAAAATACAATCCTCTGTACTGCATCATCGACCAGATGAGAGGAGGAATGCTTGGTTATCAGGTCAGCCTGTGGGAGTATCTGTTTCCCGCCGCGGTTGCAGTGGTAGTTCTGGCGATCGGAATATTTGTTTTCAAAAAGAAGCAGGATAATTTTATCCTTTACATATAGGAGGAAGGCAGTTGGCTGCGAAGAAAAAACCAACCATCGAGGTTGCAGGCCTCAGCATGAGGTTCAATCTGAGTCAGGAGAAGCATGACTCACTGAAGGAAGCATTCATAAATATTTTCCGCTCCAAATCAAAACGTGAAGGAGAGGAGTTTTGGGCGCTTCAGGATGTGAGCTTCAAGCTTTATGCCGGAGACAGGATCGGGATACTGGGACTCAACGGCGCCGGAAAGAGTACATTGTTGAAGGCTATCGCCGGCGTTTATAAACCGACTGAGGGTCTCGTCAAGCGCAGAGGGAGCATAGCACCTTTGCTTGAGTTGGGTGCAGGTTTTGACAAGGAGTATACCGCCAGAGAGAACATATATCTTTACGGTGCGGTGCTCGGATATACCAGAGAGTTTATCGACTCAAAGTTCGATGAGATAATCAAGTTTGCTGAGCTGCAGGATTTCGTGGATGTTCCGCTGAAAAACTATTCATCCGGAATGAAGTCCAGACTCGGCTTTGCTATATGTACCGCCGTTCACCCTGATATCCTTATCCTCGATGAGGTACTCTCCGTAGGCGATGCCAGATTCAGGAAAAAGAGTGAGATGAGGATCAGGGAGATGTTCGAGGGAGATGTAACGGTACTCTTCGTATCACATTCGCTCGCGCAGGTCAGAAACATCTGTAACAAAGCGATGATACTCGATCACGGAAGGCTCGCTCATTTCGGTGATATCGAAGAGATATCCGAGATATATGAGGCGATGATCGCAAATGATGAAGAATCTCAGAAGGCTCTCGCCATCGAGCGCAGGAGCAAGAGAAGGATCAAACGTCAGGCGAGATTTGTCGACGCGTACAGGATCATGCAAAAGATGAACCTGTCTGTCGATGAGGTCCTCGATCTGATGGATATTCCTGAGGCAAAAAGACAGCACTATGTTGAAGGTATAGAAAAAGAAAAAGCAAAAGCAGAAAAGAATAAAGAAAAGAATAAAGGGTAATAATATGGAGATTCAGCTTACAAAAGAGCAGCTGCACCAAGAGCTCTTTGATATGCTATGTAAATATGTCGACTTCTGCGAAGCGCATGGACTGAGATACTATCTGGTCGGAGGAACGCTTCTCGGTGCGGTCAGACACAAGGGTTTCATCCCCTGGGATGACGATATCGATGTCGGCATGCCGAGACCGGATTACGAGAAGTTTTTGGAACTCGTGGCTCGTGAGCCCATAGGACCGAATCTGGTAGTCAGATCGAACAGGGATCATTCCTTCCCGAATCCCTATGCCGAGCTTCACAACGACAACATCCGACTCGAGCGCCGCTCGTCCAAATATATCGAGAATGAGTACCAGGTATTCAGCATGTTCCTTGATATTTTTCCGGAGGACGGATGGCCTGCAAATGAAAAAAAAGCCCGCAGGATCGCAAAGCTGATGATAGCTCTCAGATATATGAATACGTTTTCGAGAGCGAGATTTTTCCATGGGACGACGAAGTTCCGTGCCATTACCAAAACACCTATCATACTTTTGGCAAAGATCATTTCCAATCGCAGGATAGTCGCGCTGATGGAGAACATCGCGCTCAAATATCCTTTTGAAAAATGTAAATACGTCGGAGCCCTGACATACGGTCTGTACGGCTTCGGAGAGAGATGCCTGAAGAAAGACTTCGTTAAAGAAAGAACAGTAACATTTGAAGGGAGACAGTTCAAAGCGCCCGGATGTATAGAGGATTATCTTACGGGCCTGTATGGTGATTATATGCAGATACCGCCTGAGTCCGAGAGAGAGGATCACGGACTGGTGGTTTGGAAGAAAGAAGAAAGGAAGTAAGACGATGAGAACTTACAATTATGACAACCTGGCTGATCTCGCAACGCCCGAACAGCACAAGGCAAATCTCGTAAAGATGATAAACGAGTTTGACAGGTTCTGCAAGGAAAACGGCCTCAGATATTATCTGTCCGGAGGAACTCTTCTCGGTGCCGTAAGACACAAAGGGATCATCCCGTGGGACGATGATATCGATATCAACATGCCACGTCCCGACTGCGAAAAAATGCAGGAGATCGCGAAGGGACACATCGGACCGTATGAGCTTTTGGAGCCTAACTACAGCCAGATGTTTCATGCTTATCACTGGAAGCTGTATGATGATTCCATCCTTGTGGGTAAGAGAGTCGGAAACAGCGGAAAGCTCGGTAAAAAGGTTTATCCGATCTTCATGGATATATTCCCGATCGACGGACTCCCGTCAACTGAGGAAGAAAATATAAAGCATTATGATCAGATCAAATACAAAAAGAAATGGGCAAATCTCAACTGGCAGAAAAACCCATATAAAAACCCGATTAAAAAGATCAAAAGAGCGCTCTTAAGAATAGTTGCAAAAAGAAAGGGCGTGGAGAAATGTTTCAATGCGGTCATAGACCATGCAAAGTCAATCCCGTTTGATGAGGCTGAGTACATCGGAGTTATGATGACGAATGTTCACACCACGGAGGAGCGCGTCAAAAAAGACGAGTATCTACCCGTAGTAGAGGTGGAGTTCGAGGGAGGTATGTTCCCGGCACCTGCCAACTACGATACATATCTTCGTCAGCTGTACGGAGACAAATACATGGAGCTTCCGCCGGTACATCAGCGTATAACCAGACATGCGCTCATACCGTTCATCTCGGTTCTCGATGATTCGAATACGACCGGTGACGGAGGAGCGGATGATGAAGACTGGAATCCTGAGGATGATGACGAATAAAAAGGGGATTTGTAAATGAAAATTGCAATATGCGGTTTGATCAAAAGTGAGAATATCGGAGAGCAGTTCATAGCCAGGAGTCTCGAGTATCTGATCGAGACCGAGGCCAAGAAAAGAAACCCCGACATCGATATCGAGTTTGTCGAGGTGGATCTTTTGGGGCGAAACGACGAAGTCATAGAGGCTATCGATCCGTTGGAAAAAAGACTGCTTAATTACTATGGCTACAAAGAGAGCGGTCTTTTTATGGAGAGAGCCAATCTCAAACTTAAAAGAATGTGGGCAGCCTCTGACAATCAGCTTTACAAAAATCTCATCGCCAGGAGCAGACACAGCATCTGGAAACATGGTGCGAACTTCAGAAAAAGGATGAGAGCATTTTTCAATATGAGACTCGAGGGAGTCGACTTCATCGTGGTGGATGGAGCGGGACTTCTTGAGTACAGTTACAACGAGTATCATTGGGCGCTCATGCTCATCAGTGAGTATGCTGAGAAGCACGGACTGAATGTCGTTTATAATGCGATAGGACGTGCGGGTGCGTTCAACGAAAAAGACTTCGGTACGAAGACATTAAAAAGAGCATTGCAGTCCGACGCCGTTAAGTATGTTTCGGCCAGAGACAGTGTTGAGACCGTGCAGATATGTGCGGGGGACAAACATAAGGTAAAGCTTTTGGCCGATGCGGCCTTCTGGATGAAGGAAACCTACGACATGAAGCCGGCACCGGAAAACAACAAGATAGGTATCGGACTTATCAGAGGAAACTCTCTTACGGGATACGGAGTTGATTTCAACGGCAAAGCATGGACGACTCTTTTTGCGGGGATCGCGACCGAACTCGAAAAGAGAGGATATGAATACGAGTTCTTCACCAACGGACTTCCGGGTGATGTGAAGCTCGGAGAAAAGGTGTTAAAAAGGATGGGGCTTCCACCGGAGAAGCTGGTAAAAAGGCCTCTTGTGGATACGGAACTTTATGACACCATAAACGGTTACAAGGCTTTGGTCACATGCAGGATGCATTCTTCCATCGCAGCCTTCACGATGAAGATCCCGGCAGTGATCCTGTCGTGGAACGATAAGGTTGACAAGCTGATGGATATCATAGGCTATCCTGACAGAGCCATACCTCTTTCGGATTTCGAGCCGGTACACATAGTGGATATGATGGAAAAAGCCATAAACGAGGGTGTATCCGACGAGAAGCTTAACGCTATAAAGGCAAAATCACTTGAAAGTGTAGATGATTATATTGATCTGATCCTGGAGGTAGGATCGGCAAAATGAAAGGAGATATATCATGACTATTGCACTACTGACTGCAGCCGGTACAGGCTCGAGAATGCATCAGGAGATTCCGAAGCAGTTCATCCACGTGGAGAACAAGCCTCTCATCATTCACACTCTTGAGAAATTTCAGAATCATCCGAGTATTGATGCGATCATCGTGGTAACTCTGCCGAACTGGACAGAGGTTTTGCAGGCTTATGCAAGACAGTTTGGCATCACGAAGCTTCGCTGGGTTGTTCCGGGAGGAGCGACTGGTCAGGAGTCCATACACAACGGCCTTATGAAGCTGAAAGAAGAGGTCGGTGAGGATAACGTTGTAATGATCCATGACGGAAACAGATGCATGGTTTCATCAGAGATCATCTCGAACAGTATCGTATGTTACAAGGAGCACGGAAGTGCCGTTGCTGCCATCCCCTGTGTGGAGGCGGTGTTCAGGAGTAATGATGACGGACAGTCTTCTACGGTATCCATCCCGAGAGAGCAGCTGTTCAGAACACAGACACCTCACACCTATGATCTTTCAAAGCTTCTCTGGGCGCATGAGGAGGCTGCTAAGCGCGGGATCAAGGAGACCGCTGCTTCATGCGTGCTGATGTGCGAGCTCGGAGAGACGGTATATTTTTCTGACGGATCTGAGGAAAATATCAAGATCACAACGCAGGATGATCTGCGCATCATGAAAGCATTTTTGAAGTCACACAAATCGGACGGAAGTATGGATGTCTTCTGATAGGAAGTGATCGTAATGAGTGACATCGTTTCTGTCATAATACCTGCTTATAATGCAGCCAAAACTATGCCTCGTATGCTCAGGTGTATCACCGGTCAGACATACGAGGCATTGGAGATAATACTGGTAAATGACGGGTCAAAGGACCGTACGGCGAAGATAATGTTCGACGCTGCCGATACGGACCCTCGTATCGTGGTCATAGACAAGGATCACGGTGGAGTCGGAAGTGCCAGGAACGCCGGAATTGATCGTGCCACAGGTAAGTATATCTGCTTTTTTGATGCGGATGATGCCGTGCCCCCCAGAGCGGTGGCGCGCATGGTCAGAGTGGCAAAAAGAACTCACGCGGATCTGGTTATCGGCAAAGTAAAATACATGGACTATGAGGACAAGTCCGTGACCGCCTCTACCGAGAGACTTGGTGACAGCGAACGTATCGGCAAATACAATCACAATATCATAGCAAATCTTTCGATATGGAACAAACTCTTTAGGGGAGATATTATCAGAGATAATAATATACGTTTCAACAGTACAAGACGAGGGGAGGATAGCGTCTTTTTCTTTTATTATTGGCAGTACTGTACGAAAATATCCGGCTGCCCGTATGTGGTATATCACTACGAGAGGAGAAAGATAAGAGGGAAAAAATCCCTTAGTCAAAAGACTACATTAAGCGCGCTTGAGCAGATGCATCACAATTATAAAGAGATGATCGCGGTCATAGATTCTGCAATAGAAAACGACAATCCTTCCGAAGAACTGAAAGAAAAGAAAGAAAGACTTAATTCATTCAGATCGCTGTTATGCAGAAAGGCGATCCTGACATTGGTAAACAAATACTTCGGAGCCATACCTGAACCATCACCGACAAGGATAAAAACAGTTGAGAGAATGGTTCGCGTTTACAGGAAAAAAATATCCGATGCCGACTGGGATCTGGTAGTTACAAAGACAGATGGTATCATGGACAGTGAAGGAAGGCTCTTATATAAGGTATAATAAATAAAGGTGGAGAGAAGTATCATGAAAAGGACTATAATTCTGACAGCTTTTATTGTGTTAGTATTGCCGTTATTATTTACACCAAAAAAAGCGGTGGCAAAGTTCGACGGAGTAGCTTATCTTAAAGTGTTATCAACGACTGATCTGCACGGACAGAGTATCAGATACAGTTATGATTCCGCTTCCGATCATGTGGGCAGTCTCGCTCAGATCTCAACAGTTGTAAAACAGGAAAAAAAGAAAAATAAAAAGCACGGGACAACACTTTTGGTTGACTCCGGTGATGTCCTTTTCGGCCGTGCTGCAGAGGGTATCAGAAACGGAGAGTTCTCCGGAACCCAGTATATGTACAAGATAATGAAGAACATGGGTTACGACGCCATGACGCTCGGAAACCATGACTTTGACTATGGATTCTCACATACAAAAGAAGCCCTTTTGCAGGCGGGACTCTCCGACAAGGTAGTCCTTTCCAATGTCGTAAATGCAAAAACAAAGAAAAAGATCTATGCGACCAGCAGGATAATAAAAAGAAAAGTAAAGACAACAAAGGGAAAGAAAAGGATTGTAAGGATCGGTATAACAGGCTGTGTGACTCCCAACCTCGGAACGTTCTCGGATCTAACCGGTGAGGTGCAGACTCAGGATATAATAAGCTGTGTAAAAGCAGAGGTTAGAAAGCTTAAAAAGAAAAAGGCGGATGTCGTTATCGTTCTGTCGCACAGCGGTATGGGACCGCAGAGAAAACAGAAAAAAATGCAGACGAACGTGAGCTACAGGATAGCTTTACTTGACGACGTGGATCTGGTGTGTGCGGGACATTCTCATTTTGACTATCCGAGTACCACCAGCGGAAACGCAAAGGTGCTTGATTATGACATGGTGGATCCCGATACGGGAATGGTCGATGAAACACTTTTGGTAGAGGAGGCTGATCACGGAGCTTCACTCGGTATATCCTCCATCGCTCTTAAGTTCTACGGCAAGGAAGTAGAGGTAGTCACAAAGAGTTCGAAGATCAGAAAGATAAAGGATACAGATAAAGAGGATCCGAATGTAATAAAGTGGAACAGTGCATATGACAAGACCTACAGAAAAATGTATGATGCTCCGCTCGCGACCATGGGCGGTATCACGAATAACTACTTCGGAATGCTCGAAGATAACTCGCTCATACAGCTGGCTAATGAAGCGAAGATTTCCTACGGAATAAAGCTTAAACAGGAGCTGCCGGAGGAGTTTTCAAACTGCCCGGTCATTGCTGCTACCGTATACAAGAACGCAGGTGGTATTTCAGGTTCTGACTATATCGCATCAGAGGGTAGTATCAGTTACGGAACTCTGTTGAAGCTTCAGACATACGGACAGAAGCTCGCCAGAGCTCACTATCTGACGGGAGCACAGCTCAGGGAATGTTTGGAGTGGTGCGCCGCATCGGTATACAACGATCCTAACAGTGAGCTGCCTTATTCCGGATCTGATTTCAACATGAAAACACTAGCGGAGATAGGAAAGATCACACCTTTGGTGTCCCCTGAATGGGAAAACTGGAAGGGTATGCTGGTATTCGACGGGATCGAATACTCCATAGATGCGACCAAACCGCCGAGATACAACAAGGCCGGTACGCAGATGATAAATGATTCTCACAGGATCAAATCGATAACGATAAACAATGTTCCTCTTAAGGATACTGACAGAGTGATCCTGATATCAAATACCGTACAGCCGGAGGACGGTATCCTTCCTGCATTGAAAAACCAGATAGCGGATCAGCTCGTCATGAATACGAGCGGTGAGCATCTGACTGAGATATTGGAGAACTATCTCGCAGAGCAGAGTATGGGTGGCGATGTCCCGGTAGAGGAGGATTCGAACTGGTCAGTCGAGTTCGATCCCGAAAGGAACTACCTGCTCAGATCCTCCGAGTCATCACAGCAGCATGGCATGGGCAAGCGCTGGTATCAGAATATCATGCTCAACAGCGGCGGATATACATATTATATCTCACGTTTTGATAACCTGTATGAGGATACATCGGGCCCGATGCTCGCCGTATCAAAGCTTACCGATGACATCCAGGGTGAGCCTATCGGGATAGGCGTGCAGGCATCCGATGCATCAGGTATCAGCTCCCTCGAGTACAGGCTCGGAACATATTCATATACCGACGAATGGACGGGTGGAATAAGGATAATAAATAACTATTTCCGTGTCGGTGAAAACGGCATATATACGGTGCGAGCAGTGGACGGGAAAGGCAATATATCCATCCGATATGTGGCTGTAACCAACCTTGATACCGATGTTGCAAATACACCAAAGGTAAACAGTATCACGAACAGAGGCAGGTTGATCTCGGGAATCGTATCCCCGAACGCGACCGCATACATAAAAACAGAGAATGATACGCTCGAGACCGTGGCGGATGAAGAAGGTTATTTTGAGTGCGCGACCGATTATCTTCCGGCTGAGTCTGTCATCAAGGTATGGCAGGTGGACGAGATCGGCAGAACGAGCGTGACCGTGGATGTTGTAGTAGAAAGAGAGTGCGCTAACTTCCCTACGGTTTCTGATGTTACCAATAAAAATACCGTGATCACCGGCAAGCTTGATGACTCGAAATACTGTAAGATAGCAGTTGTCAGAGGAAATACGGTATATGTTCCCGAGGGACAGGAAAAGATAGTAAAGGCGGCCTATTTTTACAAAAAGACAATGGATGTCGAAGAGGTCAAATATAAGTTCAACGAGAAAAAGAAAAAGTTCGCGATAAGGATACCGAAGCTCTATGCGGACCAGAAGGTAGATGTGTACTCATTTGACTGGCTCGGAAGATCGTCAGATGTTACCGAAAGATCGGTGGCAGACGTCGCTCCGAATGCACCTGTGGTTGACAGGGTCATCTCCGAGGAGGGCTTCGTTTACGGACGCATACCGGGCTTCAAACCTGAAACCGCATACACGGTGAATGTGATCGTAAAGGATGATATTTACTCCGGAAAGGTAGATGAGAACGGATATTTCACGGTACGTACTTCAGGGATCAATTCAGGAGATACTGTCAAGGTATCCGCATCTGACTCACTTGACGGCGAGATCAGAAACAGTATAAGCACCGCGAAGAAGGCGGGATCATTTACAAAGATATCAGATGAGGAGTTCGTTAACGCGCGTATAGAAAGGACTACAAACAAAGACACTATAATCCTGGGTAAGATCGGAAAGAATTATGGAACAAAGGTACAGATCCTGTATGGAAATCATCACAAGGTACTCGAGATCGATGATGACGGAGAGTTCGCTTTCAAGCCTGAAAAGGAGCTCAAGGTAGGTACCAAGATAGGTGTGATCTCAAGATCGGTAAACGGAGATATCAACACGTTCAGATATACCACCGTTAAACTTGCGAAGCCGGATGCACCTGAGTTTGTGACGAAGGACATAACCGAGGATACAACTAAGGTTGTTCTGAAGGCCGTTGACAGAGCAGATGCTTATCTGAGGATAGGCAAAAAGAAATACAAGCCTGTCAAGATCAAAAAGAGAAAGACTTATTATGTGTATAAGTTTGAAGTTAAGGATGTAAAGGAAGGAAATCTCGTGATAGCCTACCTCAGAAACAAGGCAGGCGCAAGCGAGAAATCAAGATTTGGAAGAGTCTAAAAGACATTTGATCATGGACTCTGTTCCCTGACGAAGATCAAAGCATCCCTTCCATCCGAGGCCGGCGAGTTTGTCGCCGGTCAGAGCCGAATTACTCATCGGGTTATAGCTTTTGAGCTCGGACTCATCCGGGATATCAAATACGACTTTTCTTCCGGATGCTGCAGCGATCGCCTCCGCGATCTGCCTGATGGTGCATACGGACTCAGGGTTGGAAATATTATATGCATTCTGAGCCTCGCCTGAGGTCAGGATGCTGAGCATGGCACTGGCGCAATCAAGGCTGTAGCAGTAGGACCTGAGCTGAGCGCCCGTGCTTTTCATTACTATATCTCTGCCGTTAAGGACATCTCTGGTAAACTGCGCAGTGGCGCGGTTGTCGTTCTTGGTGATGGCGGGACCGTAGATGTGTCCCGGGCGTACGATGACGGAGTTGATACCGTATTCCATTCCGTACGCGATCGTCAGTGTCTCTCCGGCTCTCTTTGCGGAAGGGTAGGAGGAACGCTCGCCGAGTATGTCCACGTAGCCGTAATCATTCTCGCCGTATGGCTCCATATTGTCCTTCTGACCGTATACCTCACTGGATGAAACATACATAAGTCGTTCGGAACATTTTTCTTTTGCGAGACGGAGCATCACCTCGAGTCCTGTCAGGTTTGCCATCATGGTCTCGACGGGCTCTCTCATATAAGCAGCCGGATTGGCATTGCTCGCTGCGTGGATGATGTAGTCGATATCGCCGTCCACTTTGAGATCATCGGTAGAGGTGGCGTCGTAGCTTAGGTAAGACAGCCCGAGCGTATATGCATCCTCGCCGAATCTGTCAGTGATGCGGTCTTTGGTCCTGGCAGCGGCTATCACGCGAATGCCGGCATCCTTCCCAGAGTTTAGCATCAGGAGCTGGTCGATGATCGATGAAGCGATGAGCCCCGCAGCACCCGTGATGAGGATGGTCTTGCCATACAGTTTTTCGGGCTCAATTATTGATGCTAACGATGTGGTTATATCCTGATCATATGACGGTCCGAAGATGGATCTGTAGCTATCGCGTGAAGTTGACATGTGAAGCCTCCTTAGGTATAATTATTAACACATGTATTGTAACACAACAGGGTAACTAAATCAAGGAATATAAGAGAGGATAAATGAAAGCATTTTTGAGAAAAATACCAGGCAGGAGTTTGTTGATAAGGGCAGTCGTTGCGGCATGCGTTTTTTGTATGTTTCTGTGCGCGAGCGGATGCGTAAACGCAGATGACATCGCCCGCGCTGCAAAGAAAAAGACCGTAAATACCACCTTATCAACTATTATTTCAACAGTTGATAAGGACGGTTCTCTCATACTGAAGATCTCCAAAAAGTCTCTCACACAGGCAGGATTTAAGGTCGGAGATCTCGTGAGAGTTACGATCAAAAAGCCAAAGCGCGAGTACCTGGTGCCCATCTGGAAAAAGGACCTGGGCTGGGGGAAGACTAGCCTTGATATCAGCAGCTCCAAGGTAAAGCTTATCAGGTTCAAAAGAAATCTCGCCCGCCGTGAGGGTATTTCGAAGGCAAAGGCGAAAGGAGCCAAAGTCACGATAACCCTTGCAAAAAAGGGTGGCTACAGCCTCCCGGACGTGACCGACGATATCAGTGATTACGGAAACGACGAGGAGAGGTTTGCTAATTTCAGAGCGGTAGCTACGGGAGATATAGCCCCTCATACACTCTACAGATCCTACAGTCCGATATCGGATCACTCACAGTTCGGCGGTAGGACCCGCATCGTGAACTCGCTGATGCAGAGAGAGGGGATCAGGACGGTGCTGTCTTTAAACATGGATGAGGGGAGTCTTTCACAGTACTTAAACACGGGGATATGTGACTATTATCGCTCGCTTCATGACGCAGGCGGCATCTCCGCGATCCGCATCGTCGGAAATGATATATCCGCCAAGGAGTTCAGAGAGCCACTCGCTACTCATCTCAGATTCATGATAAACCACGAGGGACCGTATCTCGTCCACTGCGCCATCGGCCGCGACAGGACAGGCTTTGTTATAGGCCTTTTGGAGGCACTCATGGGCGCCGGTTACGACGAGATCGCCGAGGACTACGCGATCACCTACAGAAACTATTATAACGTGAAAAAGAACTCCATACTTGACACATATTTCAAAACCTATTTCGACGACAACATCGTCGAGTGGACCGGCGGAAAAGGGTATATAGACGTCCACACCACCGATCTGAAAAAAGCCGCAGAAAACTATCTGAAGAACAAACTCAAGCTCTCAGAAGAGGAAATCACGAAAATACGCGAGAGACTACGCTGATGATTCCAAGAGTTTCACGTTTTAAATGCGTTTGACAGGAGGGGGAAGTTGGTGGTATAATGTACAAGTTACATGGTGTGATAAATAAGCAATTACCTATAACAAACGAGGAGGGGATATATGAAAAAAGTTTCCGGGTCAACAAGGCGGATAATGAGTATTTTTCTCATTGCCGCTTTTTTGTTTACTGATTTTGCAGGAGTGGGTGCCGACTATGCTTCAAAGGCTACCGCAAAGAGGGAGCGACTGGAGGCTTCCGAGGCTGCCTTACGGAGGAAATTGGCGAAGACTACAGAACGATATCCGAATGGTGCCTTTGATCTGCTGGAGACACAGCTTCAGGTGAATGAGAGCATAGAGAAAAAAGGGACTATAGCCATTGTTCGTGAGGGCGGTCTTGACAGCGAGGCAACTGTTACCGTAAAAGCGGTTGATGTGACAGCAGCCTATGATGAGGACTATAGGTTGTATGTGGATGGTGAGGCATTGAAAAAGCCGGAGAATGCGGTGTCCATGCTGGAACTGTTCGGTGATTCTATCACGGCTGATTACGCTGATGGCCCGGCAAAAAAAAGATCGAAGGATGGCGCAGTGTCCGGAGGGAGTGCGGCTGTTGCTGCATCAGCGTCAAAAGCAAAGGAGAAAGTACCCGAGATAAAGAAAGTTAAAGAGGACAGTCTGAGTCCGCTCCAGCGGGGTGTCAGGGCACAGACCGGAAAGGCGGAAACACAGAAGGACTGGAGGGAGATTACCGAAACCGACCCTGACTACAGTGAGGCCGGACAGGCAATGGAGCAGGGCGCCTCGAATATACAAAAGATCGCAGAGGCTATCGAGGGTACAAGTGTAACACTTACTTTTGAAAAAGGTGAGTATAAAAAGGAAATCGAGGTCGAGGTTCTTGATGATGATATTTCTGAGGGAGAGGAGCAGATCGCTCTTATTCTGTCAAATCCGGTTGGGAGTGAACTCGGAGCAAAGTATCATGGATATCTGAATATCGAGGACGATGAGGAAGAGGCTCCCGTAAGCTATGAGATCAGAAAGCGCGTTTATACGGTCGGAGCCGGTGAAGATGAGGCGCATGTTACGATCGTAAAAAAAGGTGCTGCTGACCGAATGACCGTGACAGATGTCGCGTGTGCAGACGGTACAGCAAAAGCAGGAGAGAACTATGCGTGGGAGACGCAGCCGGTTGTATTTGTTCCGGGTGAGACTGAAAAAGAGATTATAATACCTGTCAGGAATCTGTCTACAAAAAAGGATATTGACTTTACGGTAGGAGTGAATAGCGGAGCCGGAAAGGCGGAGGGTGACAGTTCGTTTGCGGTTGTCAAATTGAAAAAGAGAGAAAAGCCGAAAAAGGTCGAGAAGGCCGATGCTTCGAACGGTGATATGACTCGTAAGAAGTCAGATTCTCGCCGAAAAAGTGGTTATAGGTCTAACTTTACCGGAGGAGCTAAGTTCTCAATAGATGAGAAATCGGATACTAATTACAGGATCAAGAAATACGAAGGCTATCGAGTTCCGGATAGCGTTGTCTGCAAGGATAATGTCATCGAATACCTTAACAGTGATGAGCATAAAAATGTTGATGACAGATTTGATCGTTGGATAGATATTCCGTTGTCTGATAGTGAAAATCATGAGGGATTGGATATCGATTTTACAAATGTGAGTCATATTGAAATCGAGTTTTCGTCAAAATGGAACGAAGGAAAGCATTATACAAAAAGGACGTGGATATTTAAAAAGAAGAGCTATTATATTCAGGACAGAGAGATAGATTTTTGCATCAATGGAGACGGCAAGAAGAACTTTATCGTAAAAAAGGAATCCACCGGAAAGATCAAGAAAACGACATGCACATTGAAACCGAACGGAAAATTTAAAGGCTATGGCAGATTGCAGTATCTGGTCAAAGGTACGGGAGGAAACAAAAAAGACGGAGCAAGTATCGAGATTTATAAGGTCAGAATCTATTATAAAAAATTAAACGTTGTTGTTTATAATAAGGACTATGACAACTCTAATTTTTATATGGAAAAAATCTACAGAGGTGATAAGAAAAAAGAGGATGGGGTAGCGTTCAATCCAATCGGTCAGGTAACTGTAGATGACAAGGAGGTAGAAGAGAATAATATCAGTGGACCTGTACAGGTTGTGGAAAAAGATGACAGCTTTCGATTGACACCTTCATATAACACACAAAAACAAACGAATGCAGGATTGTCTCCAAATGAGAACAATACGGATTTTTTGGGGTATATGGTTTTGGATAAAAAGAACCATCCCCTAGCGGATTCTACCCTGCCACTAAAAGACAGAGTGGATATCTGCGCAAAAGACGACGGGAATTACAGTTTGTCAGATATCGTTGATTACTATGATTATGCTCACGATTTTAATGGTAAGAAAAACTGTATTGTATTGGTCCCCGTATTTGTACCCAAAAGAGTAAAGTATATCTTCCAGAGTATAGATGGTTCTATTTATAACGGATATAAGATGAACCGATCTGAGGACAAGGCGCTGGAGATCTCCATGCTTGACACTGTTAAAGTGCATGCAGCTCCGAAGAATAAAGGTACATCGGTATCGAATTATTCTGCTGTTGATGATGAAGGTGTCGCACTGGATGTGAAGATGGATCCCGTTTCTCAAGAGGGAACGATTGATATTACGCCGGCTTTGGATTCATGGAACAGAATAGTAACATGGACTGAGGAGAGGGCAATTAAGAATCCTTTAAAAGGAATTTGGAACATTATTACGAAAGGAAAATGGGGGACAACCAAAGTTGATGTTACCGGGAAACGTAGGGGTACTCCCGTTGTTACCGTAAACACCGTACTGGATAAGCTCATGCTTACGGTAATGCCGCGTCCGGTATCTTCGAAAGAGGCTGATACGCGGAATCTGGATAAGATGGCCGTTGCTTATATCGATCCGAACGGAAAAGAAGCTTATATCACGGATAAGGATTCGGAATATCAGTTCACGATCAGTGATTCATTGGCCAATGGAAGTGAGTGCACTCTGGTGGGTGTTGGTAGCTCGGATACGGGTACTAAGGACTCTTCCGATCATTATACAATAGTCTGGCAGGATGCAACCTGTGATACGGATAATGACGGAAAGATCAGTGCGGAAGAGATGAAGAAAATGTACGGTACCACTGATCAGAGCAAGATATCAGATATCCAGATCCACTCCGGAGACGCGTGGAAGTATACGGTGAATAAGAACTATACAAAGTTGTATTATCAGGTCCGGAAAGTAAATCCCGATCCGGGGATGAAGATTGCCGGCGCTGTTTGTGTGAAGGATAGCGAAATATATACAGGGAAGGAGATTAAGGAGTATGTAAACGGCGCAACGGTAGTGATGGGAGGCGACTCTGCTACCACCAAAAGGACGGAGCCTACTGATTATTATAAACAAGGCGGAAACGGATATTATGCAATGGATGGCGGCGGATTCCTGGAGTGGCAGGGGAGATATAATGTCTCGGTCAATTACAGTCCCGGGGACGGTTCCACCATGCATGGACATGTGTATACAAGTCCGAATACATTTACAGAGGTGTCGTTGTTGACTGATTCTGTGATGAAGATATCCGGTGGTTCTCTGCAGGTTGAAAAAGAGAAAGAGTATGTGAATCAAACAGATACAAAATGGGATACGCTGCTTGATTACAACCAGATCGATAATTCTAATCACAACTTTAAACTGAACTTTACGGTAGCCAGCAGTGATCCGAATCGGATCCCGAAGAAAGCTTATTTGCGGTTTTACAGCAAGGAGGGGAATCCGATCACTCTTGGTGAAAAGGATAGCATACCGGCTGATATCGATGCTGACGGGAAAGTATCCTTTATATTTAATCCACAGGAGCTGGGACTTGCACCCGGAACCACTATCCGTATTCAGGTTGAGGATCAGATGAAGGAGAGTCCCGATTCTGAGGGTGGAACACTGTATCCGGAGAGGAGAACAGGTATATGTCTGAAGAAAGCGCTTGATCAGTTTATGCTGATGAGTTCTTTCGTTTTTGGTGCGGATACATTGGTTGTGGACATCCTGGGAGCTATCAGTGGCGCGTTTGATCTGGGTAGCGCGGTGGATCTCAATTTTAAGACGGAAAGCGGTGTGTTTTCATCTGTGGACAGCGGTGAAAGGAATATGTCCGCCGACGAGATAGAGTACTTCAAACGAACAGCAAATAAAGAAGGCATTGGTGAGGAACTGGATTTTGATAACAATCCGCAGCTCAGTTATGTTACTGTCAGCATGGGATGGGATAAGCCCAAAGCTATCAGCAAGGATTTCTTTAAGAAAAAAGATGCAGCGAAGAAGAAGGCGGAAGCGGATGAAGAATATGCTACTGCCCGCATGAAAAATGAGATTATAGCAGATTGCAAGAATAACCATAAACCGATACCGACCGATAAGGAAGGGAATAAATACGAGGAAACATCCCCGGAAGATCTGGCTGAGTTGGAAGAGAAGGTAAAGAGTGCTCAGTCGGATTTTGACACGCAGATCAAAAACGATCTGGAGGGGAAAAAGGAAAAGAAGAGTATTTCGGCCAATCTGAAGATTAACCTGAAGTTTTATTTTGTATTGAACTTTTATAGGGACCCTCTCCGAACCAACAATCCGCTTTATTTCGACAGTTTTATGCTTTGTGTTGAGGGAGATGGGAACTACTCCATCAATTCGAGTTTTATGCTTCCGATCGGAATCACCATCAATATCGGTTTCAGCGTGGGTGGGAATACAGGTGCAGCTTTTATAGTTGAGAGCCCGCTGGATGATTCACATACGCGCTACTATATGGAGAAATTGGAGGATTCTGGGAGCGCGGCTTCGGGATCGGCTGCCACTGTGGAACCTTCCGCTACACCTACACCTACACCTACACCTACGGCACCGGTAGCAACGGCCACCGCAACACCAACCGAGACAGAGTCACCGGAGTCTACGCAGATACCTGCGGCATCTGCATCACCGGAAGTTGTGGAGACATCAGGGAAAAAATCTCATTCACAGCGGAAAATGGCCAGTGCAGGGAATGTTATACAGATGGAGACCATCGATGATGTTGAGTATTTGAATATATTCAGGATGATTAAAAATCATGATGACTTTGAGGCGTCCGGCGTGTTTGAGGTCAATCCGGATGTGACTCTGACAGCGGGTGCCGGTTATGGAAGTGGGGTACTCAGTATCGGTGCGGAAGTGGGAGGAAAAGCTCACTTCAAGATGAACTTTTTTACCGGTCACCGTTCGAAGCTAAACGATAATTACGGGACGGTTACGCTTGAGGCACATGTTACTGCGAATGTTTCTGTATTCAGTAAAACATGGAGGTGGAAGACAGACCCGGTACCTCTGTTCGGAACTGCGCCGCTGTCAAAGAAGGGATTCGATAACAGAAAGTATATAGCCGAGGACGCGTCCGTCATGAAACCGGTCGACTTTGATTACATGGATCAACGAAGCGGATGGCAGGGCGATGACGGGATGGCTGTCAATGAGAATAACCGTGTTTTCAGGGCAGCGAAAAAAACTACTCCCGGTGTGTTGATGAAGACCTTGCAGCAGCAGGTGTATGCCGGTACACGTGTGGATATCAAGAGTATTGGCGGGGGAGATTACATGGCAGTGTTCCTGGATGCGGATCCGGGGATCAAACTGGATATCAATCGTGTTACCGCCTACTACTCTATCTATAAAGGTTCGACCGGAAAATGGAGCAGACCGATCAGACTGGACAATGACAAGACCGGTGATGAGGATGTAAAGATAGTAGATCTCGGTGAACGAGGGATGATCGTACTGTGGGTGGATTCTTCGGAGGTGTTTAGCAACAAAACACCTAAAACCACTGTGATGGCCAAGAAAAATCTCAGCGGACGATTTTTCGATAAGTCCTCAAAAACCTTTGGACAGGTTATGGCGATCACGAGGGAGACAAAAGAAGATCCGACTGCAACTAACTACGGATACGATCTGTCAGCAGATCTCAAACCGAATATCGTATATAGCGATTCGAAAAAGAGTATGATCTGTTATTATACCAAGTGTGAGTATGATTATAATAAATCAGCAGGTGAGAAGATAGGCGATATCACATATCCGACGTATGCCAAGATGGCTTATCGTGAGTATAGGTTCAGTGGCGACACCGGAACGGACGGTGAGTGGATTGAGGATTATACTAAACTGACGGATCAGAGTATACAAAAAGATATCACAAACGACGGGAAAGATCTGACACGCTATCAGAAGATCTGGTACGGACAGGTGACATTTGAGACAATGCCCGATGTGTATATCGAGGAGTCTTTGGATGAGGAAGGTTACTGGACGGCGGATATGCTTGACAAAAACGGAAAGCTGTCCGAGAGTCGTATATTTAAAGGCCATAAGGTGAATGGAGGATCACAGAAGCTGGCCGGATCGCGCAGCAATGCCGGCGTGATAACAGAGAATACCAAAGTAAGTGGTTCACAGGTTGCTGTAGAAAGTGCGCCGAGGATTGTCGATACGGATGCCATCAGCTATAGAAATTCAGCCGGCGATGATTACGGACTGTTTGCTTATACAGTGGATTATGATCAGGATTTGGGAACGGTTAAGGACAGGGATATTTATCTGCAGTATTTTGATTTTAAAAATGGATATTTGATCCATCCGATCGTTCTTACAAGTGATGATCTGTGTGACTGTAATGTTAGATTTGTGAAAAATGATAGCGGAACCTATCTGGCATGGATTCATGACGGGGATCTCGTGATGTTTTCACTGCATAATCTCGAGGATCATCTGATCAAACGGACGAAAGGCAAAAATACTTATTACATTCTTGATAAGACAGCACCTCAGGTTACGAAAGCGATGACGGAGGAGGAAAGGACGGCTGCATATGAAAAAGCCTATATTCCCACTCAGATGATCGTAGACGGTCATCGTCATATCAAAGAGACGGTGCTGTATCCGGGCGATGAGGGATATCCCGAAAACAAGACTGACGGTGCTCCGTACTATCCGGATGGACGGGATGAGTCAGAGGGTGTCATAACTGACTTTGATGTATCGGCAACCGGTGATACCACATTTTTCACATGGACAGAGACCGTTACGAAGCTAAAGAAAGGAATCAGTAAAAACAGTATAAAAGCTACACTTCCGAAAAATCAGCTTATCGAGTCACAGATTTGGATGACACGTATTAAATCCGGAAATGATTCAACGGACGGAGAGATTACTGAGCCGGTAAAGGTGACGAATTATGCCGGTGCTAATTTCGGTAGGGTGACAACTGAGGTTACCAAGGCCGGAGGAGTTAAGCTGATCGCGATCAAAGCGGGTACGAAAGTTGTTAAAAACAAGAAGAAGGCAGCATATGCGTCTGTTTCCGACAAGAAGGATCTGGTGGCTATGGATGTTGTCCCGGATTCAAAGCCGGAGGTTGTTGCCGGCAAGGATATACTGAAAAATGTCAAGGCAGGAGAGACCGGAGGGTTCTCACTGGGAGTTCATAACAATGGACTGGCGCGTTCCGGAAAGGTACATGTGACGGCTGTTGACAAGGAGGGTGTATCTGTACTCACGGAGATGGCTGATGCTGGGGGAACGGTAGCGGCGCAGAGAGTTGGTGAGATCGTACTGGACAACTTGTTAGGGGGAACCACGCAGGAGATTGCCTGTGAGATAACTCCGAAAAAGAGTGCTAAGAGTGTTTCAGTCACGGTTACTCTGAATGATGACAGCGGCCATGTGCTGGACAAAAGAGTGATAAAACAAGAGCTTAGGGAGTCCACCGAGGTGTCGGATCTGTCAATGACCGAGACAAATAAAAGGGATCGATTTGTAGCCGGATTTACCGTGTCCAATGTGGGTGCACGTCGCAGTAAAGCACGCAAAGCAACGATTGGTATCATCAGAAATAAAAAGAAGATCAAACTAAAGACTGTTTCGGTGAAGGCTATGGAAGTAGGTCAGAGTTACTACTATGAGTGCCCTGTAAAAGTGAAATCGTCAAAGCAGTTTGTATCAAAGAGAGAGAAAAACGGAGATATTCGGGAAACGGGAGTATTCTATGTTGAGTTCGCAGGTGATTCAGTAAAAACGATGGTCACGCGTGAAGCAACCGCGCTTCAAGTCAAACAGATCACACAGCTGGCGGACAAGCCGGCAGGCGGAAACAAGGCCAATATAGCAATCGGTCAACAATATTACGGATTGGGATTAAGGTCAAAAAGGAAGTCCCGGGAAAAGAATATAGAAATTCCGGGTGTCAAAGTAATCTATGTTTCCGAGGATCCGACGATAGCCGGCGTTTCATCAACCGGTGTTATAACAGGATGGAAAAAAGGCACGACAAAAGTTAAGGTTATAGCAATGCCGGAGGATGACGTGAGCGTGGTTCCATCGAGTTATAACGGAAACGGCCGAGGGGCCGGATACTTTGCCAATCAGGTAGACGGCTATGTATCATGGCCAACCAAGGCTCTCAAGATTTATTCGGTTACTGTCAATGTGGCAGGTGGTTCGAAATCATCTGCCAAAAAAAAGAAGGGAGTGTTACGTTATGAATGAAGAAAAAAATCAGGAAACAAAACCCGAAGAAAAACCGGGAGCGATCAGTCTTGATGACTTGGAAAACCTGAGTGGCGGTGGTGGGTTGCGCGGTGCAACGACATCAAGTACGCATGATCTGTCAGAAGGGGCGACCAAATAATGGCTATCATGTTTCGTGAATCGGCAAAACATAATAACCGATCAGCAAAAAGAGTTGACAAGGACATCCGACTGGTCTCTGTCAGAATGTGGATCCTGTTGATCGTATCGGCTTTGTGGATCGGAGGCCTTCTTGCGTGGGGATTCTTTGGTCGGGTTCCCATCACAACGGATGTTATCGGAGTATATACGTATTCGTTGGGAAAGATCCAGTTTCGAGCGGATAAAAGCGGGACTATCAACGCGGTTGTTTGTCCGCAGGCATATCTTTACGAGGGATCACATATATGTGCATTGACAAATGGTCAAAAGATCGATTCTGCTGTAGAATGCACAATTACAGATGTGTATGTCCAAAAAGGAGACTGGGTAGATAAGGGGGATATGCTTTGTTCCGGAAGTGTGGTGCCGTCGGATGGCGTTTATGTGGAACGGGCATATCTGTATGTGCCTTATGATCAAACCTATCTTTTTGACGGAAATCTGCCGGTTCAGTTGGATGCTGTGGGGATATCAGAGGACTCTACTCTGTTAAAGGGATTTCTATCCAGCGAAAGTACCGACAATGTCGTGACAAGAGAGGATGTCGAAAGAAAATACGGAAAAGAACTGGTTGAGGATATCATCACGGATAATAAACCCTGGGTGGAACTTCGTTGTTCTCCGATGGGCCGTGGCAGTAAAGAGCATTTCTTTTATTCCGAAGAAGAAGATCAGACGCTGGAGTATATGGAGTGGAGAGATAAGCTTAACGAAAATGGATATGACGCATTTCCGGACTTTACACTTGTTAAGGGGACGGTAACACTCGAGTATCGGCGTCCGATCACATTGCTGATACCGGCTTTGGAGAGTGTTTTTAAACCGATTCCTGCGGGGTATGATCGTGAGGAATTGGATGACCAACGACCTTATGAACCTAATGGTGATGATATCACCTGGTTGTTATTGGATACGTTAAAAGATTGAATGCGGTTTTGTATCTCAGATAGAGGTTGATATGGGGAAGATCAAAAAAACATCCACAATTTTGCAGATGGAGTCGACAGAGTGCGGTGCGGCTTCCCTGGGTATGATATTAAAGTACTATGGGTGTTCCGTACCGTTAGAGGAACTACGCGTTGCAACCGGTGTATCCCGAAACGGGTGCAATGCGAAAAGGATCATCTTAGCCGCCAGGAATTATGGATTAAGCGCGAATGCGTATCAGCGTGATCTGACAGATATGGATCAGGTGTCAACCCCTTGCATTTTGTACTGGGGATTTGATCATTTTGTGGTTTTTGAGGGAAAGAAAAATCATCAGTATTATATTAATGATCCGGCATATGGCCGAAGAAGGGTTGACGAGGAGGAGATGGATCAGCTTTTTACCGGAATAACTCTGGAGTTTGAACCGGGTACGATCCGTCCCCAAAAAACACATGAAAAGTCGATAGTGCGTTCATCGTGGGCTCGTATAAAAGGTGAACAGGGGACTGTCATACCTCTCCTGCTTTTCGGTCTGTTTGCCGTGCTTCCGGGTTTGACGGTTCCTGCAATGTCACAGGTTTTTGTTGATCAGGTTATCGTAGGCGATCAATTTCAGTGGGTTCATATCATACTGATTGGTCTGTTGGTGTCAATAGTGATGCGGGTGATCTACCTCGAAGCTAAAAATATTTTATTGTCTAATCTTCAGACTAAGATCAGTTGTTCTTCTACACATTCATTTTTGGAAAAACTGTTATTTCTGCCTATATTTTTCTTTGAACAAAGGATGCCGGGCGAGCTGGCTTCACGTACAAAAAACAACGATATTGCAAGTCGTTTTTTTGCCGGACGATATCTGGATGTTCTCCTTGATGCTGCAATGACATTGTTGTATCTGTTTTTGATGGCTTATTATTCGATCTGGATGACAATCATGGTCGTTGCGATAAGAGGGCTGAGTCTGGGGCTTCAGATCATGTTGAACCGACGGCTCAAGGAACATACGATGCGTTGGCAAAATGAGATGGCAGGACTTACGGGTGTTCTGAACAGCGGACTGCGCATCCTGTCCTCCCTTCGGGCTGCCGGCGCAGAGGAAGTATATGTAAAACGGTTATTGGGAAGGTCTTCAATTGAGATGAAGGCTGCTTCCGACAGAGAAAAGAGTTCTTATTTCATCAATGCGTTACCGGTAACTACAGATGGTATCGTCCTGATCAGTTGTTTGGGAGTCGGCAGTTGGTGTGTGTTGTCAATGAATTATTCCGTGGGATATCTGGTTGCATTTCTCATGTTGGAAGCGCTTTTCTCCGGACCGTTCAACCATCTGGCAAGTCTGTCGGGTGAAAGTGAACTGTTGCGGAACCACCTCCTACGTATAGATGATATCATGGATTATCCATCGGATGATGAGGGTGTGGTCTATGCCGATTTGCCGGAGAAACGTCTTGAAGGAGAAGTGGAGTTTAGAAATATCAGCTTTGGCTACAGCAAGGTGGATGAACCTGTGATCCGGGGTTTTTCTTTAAAAATTCCAGTGGGAAAGATGGTGGCGGTTGTAGGACGATCCGGGTGCGGAAAGTCGACGCTTGTGAAGCTGCTGACCGGAATGCACCATCCGTCCGAAGGGGATATATATATAGATGGTATACCGTTCCGCGAGATTCCTGTTGGTATCCGCACGGAGAGTATTGCCGGTGTATCCCAGGAGATCACACTTTTTTCCGGGACGATTCGTGACAATATCACGCTATGGGATCCGGATATATCTGACAAAGAAGTGATGGAAGCAGCTGCTGATGCCTGCATCCATCGTGAGATACTAGGACGTGGAGGCGGGTATGAATATCTTTTGTCCGAGGGAGGGAACAATCTCTCCGGAGGTCAGAGGCAACGAATCGAGATAGCAAGAGCGCTGTTAAAACGTCCGTCGGTTCTTGTTCTTGATGAGGCCACCAGTGCTTTGGATCCTGTTGTGGAGGAGCGTGTCATGAAACAAATCAGGGAGCGGGGATGCACATGTTTTGTTGTGGCGCATCGTCTTTCATCAATCAGGGATTGTGATGAGATCATCGTTTTGGATGAAGGCTGTATCGCAGAGAGAGGTACACATGAGGAACTGATGCAAAAGAACGGAGTCTATGCAAATCTGGTTAAGGAGCAGTAAAGATATGAAAGGAACCCCACTTTACAATGCTGTGGAATTGGCAGCCAATATGCTCGGACAGGAGATAGTTGCTTTTCATCGTCTCAATGACACCTACGATGGGGACTTTACAGTTGAGGATATCGCCAGATTATCACACATACCGTGCCGACAGGTGGTGCTTGACAATGATATAGGAAAAGATCTATTCGGGACCTATATCGTCTTTGATGCGGAAACTGATGAGCCGGGTGTACTTGTACAGAGTGGACGTAACCACCTGCTCTACAGGCAGGATAAACCGGTGGAGCGCGTTACGACGTTGACGGGACATGGGCTTAGTCAGAGAGCTTATGTCATGTATGAGCCACTTCCGGAAAATGAGGTTGGCAGTAGAGAACTGTTTCGTTATTTTCTGCGAGGGTGTTCTTGTGGAGACAGTAAATGGTTTATACTGTTTGGTATGATCTCATTATTTGTTGGCATTTTACTTCCTGTTGTAACACGCCTTTTTTATGATTATATGTTACCAAGGGACGATGTCAGTTTGATAGCACAGATATTGACGGTTGTATTTGGTTGCATACTGGCAGGGTATGTGTTTTCGATCGCCTCGGACACATTTTTATATCGTATGATGTCCCGTGGAGAGTATCGTATGAAGGCTGCGTTGTTGGATCGTGTATTCCGTTTGCCTCCGGAGGTCTATGATCGATATGATTCCTCGGATCTGACGGCAAGAGCGGTCGAACTTCCGGAGATGCTTCGGGAAGCGATGACCACGATCTTTAAAGCGTGTTTCGGGTTGCTGTTTTCGGTGTTTTATATTGTTTCGATGTTTCGTATTCGGGTTGGAGTTACACTTGTCGCATTAGCTTGCCTCGCAGTCATGACGATAGTTTTGCTTGTGTTGAGCAATCGACAGAAAAAGCGGGCAATCTATATCAAGGATCAGGAGACAAAGAGCCAGTCATTTTTATTTCAGATAATAGGAGGGATAAGCAGGCTTCGCATATCCGGAGCGGAGCATCAGGCTCTGGATGCATATATGGATATGTATGAGAAGCCGATAAAGAAACGTATACGTTCGGAGCGAACGCGAGGCTTTGCATATATCATACAACTGATTTCTTCCTCAGTTATCCTGTGGATGCTGATTCTTTTTGTTTATAATGATGAATACACGGTCGGTGAATATGCGGCGTTTACAACGCTTTTTGGGATGCTGTCAACTGCTGTTTTTTATGCGCTGGAACAGATCATGAGCGTTTATTCGCAAAGGCCGGTGTTTGACAGGGCGCAGGTTATCCTTCAGAATCTTCCGGAATCCGGAAGTTCTATCCTGGTTCCTAAACCGTTTGTCGGACGTGTAAAGGTGGAAAATGTTTTCTTTTCCTATCAGGGGCTGGAAAAACCTGTGCTTAACGGTATCTCCTTTGAGGTCATGCCCGGTGAGTATATCGGGGTGGTAGGCGCCTCCGGTTGCGGAAAATCAACTCTGATGAAGCTTTTGCTGGGATTCATGAAACCGGATGAGGGTAAAATACTCTATGATGGATTGGATCTGGAGTATTTGGACAAGCCGGAGCTTCGCAGAAGAATGGGAGTTGTTTTACAGGAGGGAATGCTCATCGCCGGAACGGTAGCGGAAAATGTTGCGGTGACAAAACCGGATGCGTCCGATGAGGAGATCATGGATGTTCTCGACCAAGTGGGGATGTCGGAAGATATCTGTCGGATGCCTATGGGATTGCAGACGATACTCAGTGAGATGTCGGAGACTGTTTCCGGTGGGCAGCGTCAACGATTACTGATCGCGCGCGCTATCATCGCCGGTCCCAGGGTATTGCTTATGGATGAGGCAACAAGCGCTTTGGATAACCGGTCGCAGAGCAAGGTAACTGAGGCATTGGCCAAACTAAACATGACGCGTATCGTCATCGCACATCGTCTGTCTACGATACGTGAGTGTGATCGCATCCTCGTTCTGGAGAATGGAGTCATCACCCAGATGGGTACCTACGATGAATTGATGACTCAGGATGGATTTTTCCGTAAGCTGGCGGAGAGACAGCTTGCGTAGGACATTAATAAAAAAGGAGTTTTTTGGTTCTGTTCTACGCCAAAATGCTTGACATCGCCCGAAAAAGATGTTATAATCACGGAGTTGTTTATGCGGAACTCTTCGTGCGAAGCACGAACTATAGTTTTCCAAGCAACTGATTTTGA
>CAMVOY010000008.1 GCA_947169235.1 uncultured Lachnospiraceae bacterium
ACAGTATGATTACCTATGACAAGATCAAGATCATGCTTGCATCTCCGGAGAAGATCCGTGAGTGGTCACGCGGTGAGGTTACAAAACCGGAGACCATCAATTACCGTACTTTAAAGCCGGAGACCGAAGGTCTGTTTTGTGAGCGTATCTTTGGACCCAGTAAGGACTGGGAGTGCCACTGCGGAAAATATAAAAAGATCCGCTACAAGGGCAAGATCTGTGATAAGTGTGGTGTAGAGGTAACCAAGTCCAGCGTTCGTCGTGAGCGCATGGGCCATATTGAGCTCGCCGCACCTGTTTCACACATCTGGTATTTCAAAGGCATTCCTTCCCGTATGGGACTGATGCTTGACCTCTCACCAAAAGTACTTGAGAGAGTCCTTTATTTCGCATCATATATCGTACTTGAGTCTGATATCCAGGATCTGCCGGTAAAGACTGTTCTTTCCGAGCAGGAGTATCAGGATGCCAGAGAAAAATACGGCGACAGCTTCCGTGTAGGCATGGGAGCTCAGGCTGTACAGGAGCTTCTTGAGAGGATCGATCTCGATAAGGAAGCAAAGGAACTTAAGGATGAGCTTGAGACTCTCACAGGTCAGAAGCGTGCCCGTGTCATCAAAAGACTCGAGGCAGTGGAAGCGTTTTTGGAGTCAGGCAACCGTCCTGAGTGGATGATCCTTACCGTGATCCCGGTTATCCCGCCGGATCTCCGCCCGATGGTACAGCTTGATGGTGGACGTTTTGCAACATCCGATATGAACGATCTTTATCGTCGTATCATAAACAGAAATAACCGTTTGAAGAGAATGCTCGAGCTCGGTGCGCCGGACATCATCGTGCGCAACGAGAAGCGTATGCTCCAGGAGGCAGTAGATGCCCTGATCGACAACGGCCGTCGTGGTCGTCCGGTCACAGGCCCGGGTAACCGTCCTCTTAAATCTCTTTCAGAGATGCTCAAAGGTAAGCAGGGACGATTCCGTCAGAACCTCCTCGGAAAGCGTGTTGACTATTCGGGACGTTCGGTTATCGTCGTAGGTCCTGAGCTGAAGATCTATCAGTGCGGACTTCCGAAGGAGATGGCTATCGAGCTTTTCAAGCCATTCGTTATGAAGGAGCTTGTAGAGAACGGTTCTGCTCAGAATATTAAAAATGCCAAGAAAAAGGTTGAGAAGCTTGAGGATGATGTATGGGATGTACTTGAGAAGGTTATCCGCGAGCATCCGGTAATGCTTAACCGTGCGCCGACTCTTCACCGTCTGGGTATCCAGGCGTTCGAGCCGACACTGCTTGAGAGTAAGGCTATCAAGCTGCATCCGCTCGCTTGTACGGCGTTCAATGCCGACTTCGACGGAGACCAGATGGCTGTGCATCTTCCTCTTTCAGTAGAGGCACAGTCAGAGTGCAGATTCCTTCTGCTCTCTCCTAACAACCTTTTGAAGCCTTCAGACGGTGGTGCCGTAGCAGTACCGTCTCAGGATATGGTCCTCGGTATCTACTACCTGACACAGGAGCGTGGAACGGCAGTAGGTGATAAAGAGCCTGAGCTCGGTGAGGGCAAATTTTTCAAGGATATGAATGAGGCGATCATCGCCTATGAGAATCATGAGATAACTCTTCATGCGCGTATCAAGATCCGTCGTACCGGTGAGAATAAAAACGGTGAGATGGAGTCACGCGTGATCGAGTCTACTCTCGGACGTTTCATTTTTAACGAGGTGCTTTCACAGAATCTCGGTTTCGTTGATCGTGATGATCCGGACAACTTCCTTAAGCTTGAGGTGGATTTCCATGTCGGCCGTAAACAGCTCAAGGAGATCCTGGAGAAATGCATCAACAACGAGGGCGCTACAAAGACCGCTGAGACACTCGATGCGATCAAGTCCCTCGGTTACAGCTATTCGACAAAGGCAGCCATGACGGTTTCGATTTCCGACATGGTAGTTCCTGCAGAGAAAAAGCAGATCATCGAGGATGCTGAGAAGACTGTCGATGAGATCGCTTTCCAGTACTCACGTGGTATGATGACTGAGGAGGAGCGTTACAAGACAGTTATCAAGATGTGGGAGAATGCTGATAAAAAGGTTACCAAGCGACTGATGGAAGGTCTGGATCGTTATAACAACATCCATATGATGGCTGATTCAGGAGCCCGTGGTTCCGACAAGCAGATCAAGCAGCTCGCAGGTATGCGTGGACTTATGGCTGATACGACCGGTAGGACCATCGAACTTCCTATCAAGAGTAACTTCCGTGAGGGTCTTGATATCCTCGAGTATTTCATCTCGGCGCACGGTGCTCGTAAGGGACTTTCCGATACGGCGCTTCGTACTGCCGATTCAGGTTACCTTACACGTCGTCTTGTCGACGTATCACAGGAGCTTATCATCCGTGAGACTGATTGTCATGATTCACGTCCGGATGAGGAGATTCCGGGTATGGAGGTTGCTACCTTCATGAGCGGCAAGGAGGAGGTTGAGAGCCTCCAGCAGCGTATCACCGGTAGGTATTCCTGTGAGACTATCCTTGATGATAACGGAGAGGTTATCGTTAAGGCTAACCATATGATCACTCCGAAACGTGCGGAGAAGATCATTGCCAAAGAAGGTTATCATGTTCCCAAGGAGCTTCTCGATGAGGAGAAGAGACTCTCCAAAGAACTTGATGAGCTGAAAAAAGAAGAAGAAGCGAAGAGAGACAACTCTGAATCATCTGAAGAAGCAGATGAGAAGGCATTACAGAAGAGCCCTGAGATCATCGCTTTAGAGGATGCGCTTACGGAGATCAAAGCAAAGATAGCTCCTATCAGTGCAGAGGTTCGCAAAAAGACCATCAAGATCCGTACCGCGCTTACATGTAAGTCAAAGGTTGGTATCTGTGCTAAGTGTTACGGTGCTAACATGGCTACCAAGGAGCCTGTACAGGTCGGTGAGGCAGTCGGTATCATAGCCGCTCAGTCCATCGGTGAGCCGGGTACACAGCTTACGATGCGTACCTTCCATACAGGTGGTGTGGCCGGAGACTCTATCACACAGGGTCTTCCGCGTGTCGAGGAGCTTTTCGAGGCACGTAAGCCGAAGGGTCTTGCTATCATCGCTGAGTTTGGCGGAACCGTTACTATCCGCGAAAAGAAAAAGGATGTTAAAGAAGTCGTTGTTACCAACGATGAGGGCAAATCAAAGGCATATCTGATCCCTTACGGTTCACGTATCAAGGTTGAGGAAGGCCAGGAGATCGACTCCGGTGCAGAGCTTACAGAGGGTAGTGTAAATCCGCATGACCTTTTGAAGATCAAGGGTGTACGTGCTGTTCAGGATTATATCCTCAGAGAGGTACAGCGTGTATATCGTCTTCAGGGTGTTGAGATCAATGATAAGCACCTTGAGGTTATCGTTCGTCAGATGTTGAAGAAGATCCATATCGATGACAACGGTGATTCGAACTTCCTGCCGGGTGACAGGGTAGATGCACTTGAATTTGAGGACGAGGTAAAGCGTCTTGAGAAGGAAGGTCTCACACCTCCTACGGGAACACAGATCATCCTTGGTATCACAAAGGCATCGCTTGCCACGAACTCATTCCTTTCAGCCGCATCCTTCCAGGAGACCACAAAGGTTCTTACTGAGGCTGCTATCAAGGGTAAGGTTGATCCGCTTGTTGGTCTGAAGGAGAATGTAATCATCGGTAAGCTGATCCCTGCCGGTACAGGTATGAAGCGTTATCGCAATATCGAGATTTACTCTGATCTCAGAGAAAATCTTGAGCCTGAGGAGCAGCAGGAGGAGGAACTCGATCTGTCTGCACTTAAATCAAAGAGCAGTGGCTCAGGGAGAAACTCGATAAATACCGAAGACGAAGATTTCGATGAAGACTTCGGGGATGATTTTGATGAAGAATTCGATGAGGATTTCGATGAGGAGCTCGACGCAGAGCTTTCGGCAGAGGATGATATCATCGACGATTGATCAGGGTTTTGAATTTGGGGAACATTGGCAGTTGCCAATGTTCCCTTTATGAAATTATATGGTAAAAAGAAAGGGGTCTTATCATGAAAGTAGGAATACTTGGTTACGGAAATCTGGGACGCGGCGTGGAGTATGCCGTAGAAAAAAATGATGATATGGAGCTCGTCGGAGTATTTACAAGACGTGATCCGGGGAGTGTCAGTGTTCGCTCCGGAGCAAAGACCTATCACGTTGATGATCTTCCGAACATGAAAGATGACATCGATGTTCTGATTATCTGCGGAGGATCTGCTACAGACCTTCCTGAGATGACTCCCAAATACGCCGGGATGTTTAACGTGATCGACAGTTTTGACACACATGCAAGGATTCCGGAGCATTTTTCAAATGTTGATGAAGCTGCAAAAAAAGCCGGCAAGATCGGGATCATTTCCTGCGGCTGGGATCCGGGAATGTTTTCTCTGAATCGTCTTTATTCCATGAGTGTTCTTCCGGGTGGAAAGGATTATACATTCTGGGGTAAGGGAGTGAGCCAGGGACACTCCGATGCGATCCGTCGTATCGAGGGAGTGAAGGATGCACGTCAGTATACGGTTCCGGTACCTGCTGCTCTTGACGCGGTACGCAGTGGACAAAATCCCGAGCTTACCACAAGACAGAAGCACACCAGAGAGTGCTTTGTCGTAGCTGAGGATGGCGCAGATCAGGAAGCGATCAGACAGGCTATCGTCACGATGCCGAATTATTTTGCAGATTATGATACTACGGTTACATTTATCTCCGAGGAGGAGATGAAGCGTGATCATTCGGGGCTCCCGCATGGCGGTTCCGTGATCTATACAGGTGAGACCGGAGAAGGAAATAAGCATGTGATCGAGTACAAGCTTAACCTTGATTCAAATCCGGAGTTCACGGGCTCTGTTCTCGCGGCTTATGCCCGTGCGGCATATCGCATGAATAAGAACGGAGAGAGCGGAGCGCGCACCGTGTTTGACATAGCACCGGTGATGATATCACCGCTTTCGGGTGATGAGATAAGGGCTCATTATCTCTGATGATTATCGGGAGAAAAAAATGAAAAAAACTGACAGGGACGAAATAATATCAGTTATCGGAAAGTATCTTTGGAGTGATGAGATACGTGAGATGAAGGAGTATATCCAGCACGGAGAGATAACTACCTACAGGCATGTTATAAACGTTGTGAAACTGTGTTATCTGCTGGACAAAAGATTCAATCTGAAGGCGGATAAGGAAGTATTGTTAACCTCGGCACTGTTACATGATTTTTACGGATATGACTGGCATAACTGTCGATTGAGTGAGCTGCACGGATTCAAGCATCCGTTGATAGCGGCGGACAGAGCCGGGGAGATCTTTGGCGTAGACGACAGGGTCATGGATGCCATCAGAACACACATGTGGCCGTTCACTCTTCTTCACGTGCCCAAAAGCAAAGAGGCTTGGATCCTGACCGTCGCAGATAAGCTCGCTTCGATGTCGGAAACGCTGTGGATGAGAGGTGGGAAAAAGTCCTGCAAATGCGCTTGTGGGTGCAAATGCTCCTGCAAAAAGACGGATGATGTGGACGAACAGAGAGAGTATCACAAGATGTAGCCCTTGAAAAAATCCGCAGAATCGTATATAATATACTATAACTGTGGAATACAGAAAACAAGCGAAAAGGAGAGGGATATGGCGACACTCAGTGTAGAACTGATCAATCCCTTCCTGGCTACTGCGAAAAAGATTCTTTCTGAGGTGTGTTTCGTGGATGTCGGGATTCAGAAACCAACTCTCAGAGAGATAGTTTTTGATAGCAATCATTGGGTAATAATAGTCGGAGTTACCGGTCAGCTTCATGGACATGTTCTGCTTGCCATGACCGAGAAACAGGCATGCGGGATCGCATCAAAGATGGCGATGATGGATATCAGTCAGATGGATGATTTCGCGAGCAGTGCTATCAGCGAATTGGGTAATATGATCATGGGAAATGCCGCTACGGTATTCTCAAGCTCGGGGATAGGGATAGATATCACTCCCCCGACTCTTTCACATGGAAATGTAAGCTTTGCATCGAAGGGTGGGAAATCACTCTGTGTTCCGATGCAGTTTGAAGGTGGAGGCGTGGACCTTTACCTTGCTTTGCAGCAAGCGTAAAGCTCGCAGTATTACTGCGGGCTTTTTTCGTACATTTATAGGGAAACAAGGGGACAGGACATGGATTACAGGCGCGAGATAGATCGTCTAAGAATAAAAAAAGAGATCACTTGTGATGAGCTAGAATGGCTGCTTGATCTTTCTGATGAGCATGCGGAGTATCTCTTTCAGACGGCAAGGCAGGTGTGTGAGGAGAACTACGGAAAAAAGATCTTTATCCGTGCGCTGATCGAGTTTACGAATTATTGTAAAAATAACTGTTATTATTGTGGAATAAGAGGCGGCCATACCGCGCTTTCCAGATATCGCATGACTGATGAAAAGATACTCAATTGTGTGAAGACTGCTTATGAGCATGGAGCGCGGACCGTAGTCCTTCAGGGCGGGGAAAACCCGATGGATAAAGACAAGCTGATAGTGGAGCTGGTGTCAAAGATCAGAGAGGCTTATCCTGACTGCGCCATCACACTTTCGATCGGAGAAAAAAGCAAAGAATCGTATCAGGCATTTTTTGATGCGGGAGCAGACAGATATCTGCTTCGTCACGAGACCGCAAATCGTGACCATTACGGACGTCTGCATCCTCCCTCAATGATATACGAGCACAGAATAAAATGCCTTTTTGATCTTCTTGAGATAGGTTATCAGGTCGGATGCGGAATGATGATTGGATCTCCCGGTCAGACCGTGGAGTGTCTGTTTGAGGATATAATGTTTATAAAAGAGTTGTGTCCGCATATGATCGGTATCGGACCTTTTATCCCGCATGTTGAGACTCCGTTTGCACTTGAGGAGAGCGGAAGTGCAGAGACTACGTTAAGGATGCTCGCCATATTAAGGATCATGAATCCGAAGGTGCTCCTGCCTGCAACTACGGCGCTTGCATCAATAGGTGACAATGGATATGAAAAAGGTATCATGGCCGGAGCCAATGTCATCATGCCTAATTTTACTCCGAAAGAGATCAAAAAAAGATACTTGTTATATGACAACAAATACGGAGTGGACGATGACGGTGTGGATTCGATCGAGAATATAAAAAAGAGGGTTGCCGCTATCGGATATGAAGTGGTAGTTGACAGAGGAGACTCTCTGGTGTGATCATCAGCTGTATGTAATGCCTACTAACATGAGAATATTTTTGATGATCCACTGACCCAAAAGGATTCCTAAACCTATGAATACATAAAGCATTCTGAAGTGTAAATAATTCTTCTTTCGGATGAGTGCGATCGTGTTTGTTACGACAAATAATAATACGCATAAAAGTACATACGGAACAAAAGGATTGTAAAGAAAACTGTCGATCATATGCAGATCGATAAGTGAAGTAAGGCTGTGAGAAGCGCCGCAGCCCGGACAATAAAAACCGGTTACCAGGCGAAAGCCGCACGGGTATTCAACATTATATGTAAGTTTAAAAACATCGGTGTGCTGAAGTATGGCCATAACAAAAAAAGCCCCGAGTATACAGAGAGAAAGTATATAAAAAAAACGATCATTATTATCAAATCTTTCTTCCATGGCGAGCTCCTTTTGTATTAGTATACGCAAGTATAAAGGTCTTGTCAACCGGAATGAAATGTGTTACTATATATGCATCTTTCTAAAAGCTAAGTCATAAAAGGAGTATATGATAATGGCAGCACAGTCTATGAGAGGTATCATGACACCGGTCAATGATATCCGAAAAAAAGTCTACGCCGAGGTGGCGAAGCTCTCCTACAACTATGAGGAGGGTTCTTTATCCGAGATGGAGCAGATTCCGTACAGGATCATACCGGGTGAGGTTTCCAAGTACCGTGATTCGGTCTTTCTGGAAAGGGCTATAGTCAAGGAGCGTATGCGTCTGGCTATGGGTCTGCCCCTGCGTGACACGTCGGAACATGCGCCGGTATCAACAGGTGCCGACGAGTGCGTAAAACCGGAGAAGTATTATCAGCCACCCCTTATCAACATAATCAAGTTTGCATGTAACGCCTGCCCGGACAATGAGGTTCAGATCACGGAGGGATGTCAGGGATGTCTGGCTCATCCGTGTCAGGAGGTTTGTCCTCGTAAAGCGATCAGTTTTAAGCACGGACGTTCAAAGATCGATCAGAGCCGTTGTATCAAATGCGGCAAGTGTATAAATGTATGTCCGTATGAGGCCATCATCCGTCTGAAGAGACCATGCGCTGAGGCGTGCGGTATGAAGGCGATATCATCAGATGAGCTCGGACGTGCCGAGATCAATCAGGATAACTGTGTATCATGCGGTCAGTGTATGGCGAACTGTCCTTTCGGAGCGATATCCGACAAGGCTCAGATATTCCAGACCATCCAGGCCATCCGTTCGGATGTGCCCGTGTATGCAGCAGTGGCTCCGGCCGTGGCAGGCCAGTTCGGTGATAAGCTGACACCGGAGAAGATCCGCGTCGCATTCAAGGAACTCGGCTTCGAAGATGCCATAGAGGTTGCCATCGGAGCTGATCTGTGTACCATAGAGGAAGGAGAGATGTTCCTCAAGGAGGTGCCGTCTGAGCTTCCGTTCATGGCTACATCATGCTGCCCGGCTTGGTCGGCTATGGCAAAGAGAGTATTCCCCGATGAGGCGAAGTGCATATCGATGGCACTCACACCGATGGTGCTCACGGGACGACTTATAAAGAAAAGACATCCGGGATGCAAGGTTGCATTTATCGGACCGTGCTCCGCAAAAAAACTTGAGGCATCCAGAAGGTCGATACGAAGCGACATCGACTTCGTTTTGACGTACGAAGAGGTCATGGGTATGTTCGAAGCGAAAAACGTAGAATTCGAAAAACTCGAGGAGTTCGATGCGATGCATGGTGCTTCGGCAGACGGACGAGGCTTCGCCGTCAGCGGAGGTGTGGCTCAGGCCGTTGCCAATTATATCAAGGAGAATCATCCTGAGGTAGGCGAGATACCGATGCACGTCGCTGAGAATCTCGAAGAGTGCCGCAAGATGATGATGCTCGCAAAACGCGGACAGTATGATGGATACCTTCTCGAGGGCATGGCGTGTCCGGGCGGATGTATCGCGGGAGTCGGTACCGTACAGCCTCTGGCAAAGAGTGTGGCAGCGGTCAATCTCCACAAAAAAGTATCGACGAACCAGCACTCTCATCAGAGTGATTATCAGGACGAGCTGAAGGAACTTGAGGAGGATCTTTTCGACTCTCATAAAAACTGAAAAAGAAATCTTAACGGATTTTGTAAAAAAACATCTTGTGCAAAGTGGGTGTTTTGTGTTATATTCACATTATCATTTTTTAGAAACGGAGGGTTAAACTATGGACTTAACAAACATGCCAAAGACAAAGATCGGAATCGTGGCTGTCAGCCGTGACTGCTTCCCGCCGCAGTTATCAGTAGACAGACACAAAAAGGTTTGCGAGGCATACCGGAAAAAATACTCAGATGCTGACATCTATGAGTGTCCGGTACTGATCTTTGAGAGTGAGATCGACATGGTAAAAGCACTTGAGGACGTGAAGAAAAATGAGTGCGACGCCCTGGTTGTTTATCTCGGAAACTTTGGACCGGAGATCTCGGAGACCCTGCTTGCAAAGCACTTTGAGGGACCGAAGATGTTCGTTGCTGCAGCAGAGGAAAGTGCGGCAAACGGCGGACTTATCCAGGGACGTGGCGATGCATACTGTGGTATGCTGAATGCCAGCTACAATCTGAAACTTCGTAACATCGGTGCGTACATTCCTGAGTATCCAGTAGGAACTCCGGATGAGGTTGCGGATATGATCCATGACTTCTTGCCGGTAGCACGTACTGTTTCAGCTCTTAACAATTTGAAGATCATAAGCTTTGGTCCGCGCCCGCAGAACTTCCTTGCGTGCAACGCACCTATCAAGCAGCTTTACAATTTGAATGTCGAGATCGAGGAGAACTCGGAGCTTGACCTCTTCGAGTCATTTAACAACCATGAAGGTGACTCACGTATCGCGGACGTTGTTAAGGATATGGAGGCAGAGCTTGGCGAAGGTAACAAAAAACCTGAGATCCTTACCAAGCTTGCTCAGTATGAGATTACTCTTCTTGACTGGATCGAGGAGCATAAAGGATATCGCAAGTATGTATGTATCGCCGGCAAGTGTTGGCCTGCATTCCAGACTCAGTTCGGTTTCGTACCGTGCTATGTAAACTCACGTCTTACCGGCCGCGGAATCCCGGTATCATGCGAGGTTGATATCTACGGAGCTCTTTCAGAGTTCATCGGAACAGTTGTATCACAGGATATCGTAACCCTTCTCGATATCAACAACTCAGTACCTTACGACATCTACGATGCAGATATCAAGGGCAAGTTCGACTATACAAAGACAGATGTATTCATGGGCTTCCATTGTGGAAACACATGCTCACAGAAACTCGGCAAGTGCGAGATGAAAAACCAGCTGATCATGGCTCGTTCTCTTCCTGAAGAGGTTACAAACGGAACACTTGAGGGAGACATCGCTCCGGGAGATATCACATTCTATCGTTTGCAGTCAACAGCAGACGGAATCCTTCGTGCATATGTTGCAGAGGGTGAGGTTCTCGATGTGCCGACACAGTCCTTCGGTGGTATCGGAATATTTGCCATCAAGGAGATGGGACGTTTCTATCGTCACTGGCTGATCGAGAAGAACTTCCCGCATCATGGTGCCGTTGCGTTCGGCCACTATGGAAAGCTTCTTTACGAAGTATTTAAGTACATCGGTGTTGATGTTGCCGAGATCGGTTACAATCAGCCGGCAGGCGTTCGTTACGCTACCGAGAATCCGTTCGCGTAAGACGGGATCATTCAATCGTAAAATAATACGGAATGTGTCAACAATCCCTGCGAGGGCACGCTTTCGCTTTTTCATCATACGTCACGTTGTGCGCGTGTAGAAAACTCTTCGAGTTTTCAATACACACGCTGCGCAACGACGTATGATGGACATCCCTCGCAGCGCGATTTGTTGACACATTCCTTTTATAGTTTACTGCTAGAGAACAGTATGCCCGTCGGACAATTTGAATTTGTCCAAGTGGGGGATGTGTCGAGTACGTCGGTGCGTAGGCAGCGTATTTTGCTGCCATGCACCGTTACGTACTCGAAAAAAGCGAAAGCGTGCCCCCACGGACATTCAAATTAGTCCGATGGGCTGTAGCTACAACAACAACAGGAGGTGAAAGATGTATTATATTGGAGTAGATCTCGGAACATCCGCCGTGAAATTGTTACTGATGACAGGCGACGGCAAGATCGTAAACATCGAGTCCCGCGAATACCCGTTGACATTCCCTCAGCCGGGATGGAGCGAGCAGAAGCCCGAGGACTGGTGGGATGCCGTGACAGATGGTATTCCGGCACTCATAAAGGATGTTGATCCTGCCGAGGTAGCGGGCATAAGCTTCGGTGGACAGATGCACGGACTGGTTGTACTCGATGAAAATGACAACGTGATCCGTCCGGCGATCCTGTGGAATGACGGACGTACGGGAAAGGAAACCGATTATCTTAACAATGAGATCGGTATGGATAAGCTCTCACAGTATACGGCTAACATTGCCTTTGCAGGCTTCACGGCACCGAAGCTTCTGTGGATGAAGGCAAACGAGCCGGAGCTTTTTGCAAAGATCAAAAAGATCATGCTCCCGAAGGATTATATTGCTTACAAGATGACGGGAGTCCACTCATGTGATTATTCCGATGCATCGGGAATGCTTCTTCTCGATGTAGAGCATAAGTGCTGGTCAAAGGAGATGCTTGATATCTGCGATATCAAAGAAGAGCAGATGCCGAAGCTTTTTGAGAGTTATGAAGTGACAGGCACACTTACCGAGGATGTGGCAAAGACTCTCGGACTCACTACCGCATGTAAGGTTGCAGCGGGTGCCGGTGACAACGCTGCCGGAGCTGTTGGAACAGCGACGGTCGGAGAAGGTGGCTGTACGGTTTCTCTCGGTACATCCGGAACACTTTTCATCTCAGGAAAAGAGTTTAAAAAGGATCCTTACAACGCCCTTCACTCATTCGATCATGCCGATGGCGGATATCATCTGATGGGATGTATCCTGTCTGCTGCGTCATGTAATAAATGGTGGATGGACGATATCGTGGGTACGAAGGATTATGGTGCCGAGCAGAAGGATATATCAAAAGACAAGCTCGGAAATAATAACGTTTATTATCTTCCGTACCTGATGGGAGAGAGATCTCCGCACAACAACCCCGATGCCAGAGCGATGTTCTTTGGAATGTCAATGGATACCACACGTGCTGATATGACTCAGGCCGTTTTAGAGGGCGTGGCATTCGCCATGAGAGACTGCCTTACCATCGCCAGAAAAACAGGTATCGTTGTGAAGGAAGCTAAGCTCACCGGAGGTGGCGCGAAGTCTCCGTTGTGGCGTCAGATCTGTGCGAATGTTCTTGATGTGGATATCCAGATCATCGAGAGCGAGGAAGGTCCGGGATACGGTGGAGCTATCCTTGCTGCAGTAGCATGCGGCGAGTATGCATCCGTAGAGGAAGCTGCCGGGAAGCTTGTAAAGGTTGTCGACGTGATCCATCCGGATCCTGAGATCGTAAAGAGATATGACAAAGCTTATGAGAAGTTCACAAAGCTTTATCCTGCAGTAAAAGATTTATACTAAACCCTGATAAGTGAGGCACAAGAAAATGTCAACATATGATCCGAAGTCTCTTCATGCAGATGATTTTATCAACCATGAAGAAATAATGGAGACTCTTGAGTACGCCGAGAAGAATAAAAATAACACGGCACTCATAGACGAGATTTTAGAAAAGGCAAAGCCGGTTCGCTCCGGTGGTATCCTGTCCTGCAGGGGACTCAATCACAGAGAGGCGTCAGTCCTTTTGGCCTGTGATGACCCGGAAAAGGTAAAGCAGATGGTAGAGCTCGCCGAGGAGATCAAGCAGGAGTTCTACGGCAACCGCATCGTTCTTTTTGCGCCGCTGTATCTGTCAAACTACTGTGTGAACGGTTGTCTCTACTGCCCATATCACCTGAAGAATAAAACCATCCCGAGAAAGAAACTTACTCAGGAGGAGATACGTAACGAGGTCATCGCGTTGCAGGACATGGGACACAAACGACTCGCCATAGAGGCCGGCGAGGATCCTGTAAACAATCCCATCGATTACATCTTGGAGAGTATCGATACCATCTACGGCATCAAGCACAAAAATGGCGCGATACGTCGAGTAAATGTAAACATCGCAGCAACTACCGTCGAGGAGTATAAAATGCTCCATGATGCGGGAATCGGGACTTATATCCTTTTCCAGGAGACTTATGACAAAAAAGGTTATGAGGAGCTCCATCCTACAGGACCGAAGCATGATTATGACTATCATACTGAGGCGATGGATCGCGCTATGCAGGGCGGCATCGACGATGTGGGTCTGGGCGTTTTGTTCGGACTGGAAAAGTACAGATATGAGTTCGCGGGACTGCTCATGCATGCCGAGCACCTCGAGGCAGTACACGGTGTAGGACCGCATACTATCAGTGTGCCACGTGTGAAGAAGGCCGATGACATCGATCCGTCAATGTTTGATAACGGGATCGATGATGAGACTTTTGTAAAGATCATTGCGTGCATCCGTATAGCTGTGCCTTACACGGGAATGATAATCTCTACCAGAGAGAGCGAGGAGGTTCGCAAAAAAGCTCTGGCCATGGGTATCTCTCAGATCAGCGGTGGTTCACGCACGAGCGTCGGCGGATACACCGAAGAGGAAAGACCTCACGATACGGAGCAGTTCGATGTATCCGATGAGAGAACATTGGACGAGGTTATAGGATGGCTTATTTCACTCGGATATATTCCGTCATTCTGCACGGCCTGCTACAGAGAAGGGCGTACAGGTGACAGATTTATGAGCCTGTGTAAGAGTGGACAGATCGCAAACTGCTGTCATCCGAACGCACTCATGACTCTGACCGAGTACATGATGGACTATGCCTCACCCGCAGTAAAGGAAGCAGGACTTAAGCTCATCAGGGATGAGCTTGAAAACATCCCGCATGTCCAGGTGCGCGGTGTGGCAAAGATGCATATCGAAGAGATAATGCATGACGGCAAGCGTGATTTCCGTTTCTGAGTGAAAGGTATGTTAACTCACGCCAGATAATTCTAAAATAAACAAGTTTTTTTATAAAAGCAAAAGATTTTTGATATCTAATTGAAACTGATTGGCATATACTATCCTTATCAAACATGGAGGGGATGTATATGCCAATTTCGCGTCTACAGGGAGAAAACAATGTGATCATACGCGTATCGTCCATGATCGCTCAGTTGGTTCTTATCAATCTTCTTACTTTGTTATGCTGTCTTCCTGTCATCACGATCGGAGCGGCTCTTACTTCCATGCATGATGTACTGCAGATGATCGTCCGTAAAGAAGACGGATATATCACGCGCAGGTTTTTTTCTGCATTTCGTAAAAACATGAAACAGGCGACTCTGTTATGGGTGCCGTTTCTGTTTATATTTTCAGGGTGTATTGCAGATGTGATCATAATTCTGTCTGCACCCGGATTGATCCCCAATTATATTATGATCCCCGCTGGTGTGGCGGGACTGTTCGCACTGTTTGTATTTCAGTGGGTGTTCCCTTTGCAGGCCAGGTTTAAAGGGAACTTCGGTGTGGTGATGAAGATGTCATTTTTGTTGGCGGTAGCGAGATTTCCGCGAACGATAGCGATGGCAGCGGTCATGCTTCTCCCAGTCATAGCAGTCCGTTCCATACTGACACTTCCGCTTGTGGTGCTTTTCGGGATATCGGTCCCGGGCATTATCGGTGTGAAGCTCTATCACCCCGTATTTACGGTACTCGAGCAGACAGAGGAGTAATCAAGTGCACATGTCAATTCCATAGGAGGAAATGCTACATGAGATATTATGTTTCCGCTTCTGTTTATCGCAGTGGAGACGGATCTGAAAAGTACCCATTCAAGACCATCCGCGAGGCGGCAAAGCTTGCAAAGCCGGGTGATGAGGTTATCGTAGGAGCGGGTACTTACCACGAGTATGTGGATCCTGAGAACGCGGGCACACCTGATGCCAGGATCATCTATAGATCAGAGAAGCCTTTGGAAGCGGTGATTACGGGAGCCGAGAGAGCTACCGGATGGGAGCCGTATGAAGGAGATACCTGGATGATCCGCATCGGTAACGGTGTTTTCGGTGATTACAATCCGTATACTGTCCCTGTGGCAGGAGACTGGTATTTTGCAACTGATCCGGTACATACCGGAGAGGTTTATCTGAATGATGTGGCGATGTATGAGGTAATGAGCCTTGAGGAAGTGCTCGACCCGAAGCCGTTTGCCATGTCATGGGAACCCGATGAGATCACCATCAAAAAATGGTATACCAAGCAGGATGGTGATTCGACTCTGATCTATGCTAACTTTGGTGGGGCAGATCCGAACAAAGAATGCGTAGAGATCAATGTAAGAAGAAACTGTTTTTATCCTTCAAAAGAAGGTGTGGGTTATATCACCTTCTCAGGATTTAAAGTTACAAAAGCAGCGACACAGTGGGCGCCGCCTACGGCATACCAGGACGGTATGGTAGGTCCGCACTGGTCGAAGGGCTGGATAATAGAGGATTGTGAGATATCACATTCCCGTTGCTCGGGCATCACGCTTGGCAAATATCTCCAGCCGAACAACGATAATAAATGGACAACAATGTATACCAAAGACGGCACACAGACGGAGCGTGACAATATCATGCAGGCGCAGGCAGAGGGCTGGTCGAAGGAGACTATCGGCTCTCACATCATACGTCGTTGTCACATTCATCACTGTGGCCAGACAGGTATAGTAGGGCACCTCGGCGGAGTGTTCTCGCTTATTGAGGACAATCATATCCACCATATAAATAACAAGCAGGATCTGGCAGGAGCTGAGATCGGTGGAATAAAAATGCACGCGGCGATCGATGTCGTATATCGCAGAAACCATATCCACCATTGTACCAGAGGTTTGTGGTTAGACTGGCAGGCGCAGGGAACGAGAGTTACCCAGAACCTGTTCCATGACAATACACCGCCGAAGGGCATAGATATCACGGAACTTTTGGGACTGGGGGAAGATATCTTTATCGAGGTATCTCACGGACCCACACTTGTTGATAACAACTTCCTGCTGTCACCGTGTGCGTGTCGTATATCGACGCAGGGTGTGGCACTCGTTCACAACCTGATCGCGGGATCCTTTACATGGGTAGGCTACGGTGTCATGAATGGAGGGGTCGAGCTTCCGACACCGCGTTACACCCCGTATCACATGCCGCACCGGACAGAGGTTGCAGGATTTATGACAATACTGCACGGTGATATGCGTGTGTATAATAACATATTTGTTCAGCCTGAGAAACGCGATGATTACATCGCTTATGCTGAAAAATATGATATGGTAAACGAGTATAATTTTGAAGCCGGAACCGGCATATACGAAGGCTATCCTACATCTGAAGAATACTTTTCTAACTTTGGACCGTGGGATCCGGAGGTTGAGAAAAACAGAGACAAGTTCTATGATGTTCTCCCCGTGGATGGGGCCGGAAACCTGTACTACAACGGGGCGAAGGCAAACTCTACGGAGACTGATGCCTATGTGGATACAGAGAACAAAATTACAATAGAACTTACGGATGCTGAGGACAAACCGAAGCTCAAGACAAATCTGTTTGATGTGCTTCCTGATACAAAGGTAAAGGTGATCTCATCTGCCATACTCGGAACTGCATTCGAGTCCGAGCAGCGTTTTGAGAACGCAGACGGAAGCGAGATAGTATTTGATGAGGATTACTTCGGAGAGCACAGAGGTATCGCTCCGATTCCGGGGCCATTTGCTGACGTAAAGGAAGCAGGCAAAGAACTGTTTATTCCTCGTTAGCATACATCGAATCATTCATGAAATCTTCACGAATGAACTTAGCGCGGTACTCACCGGGCGTCATCCCGGTGACCCGCTTGAATTCCATCCCCATATGACTCTGCGATGAGAAACCGAGATAGGTCGCGATCTCAATGTAAGAGTAAGAAGAATAGGTCAGCAGATTTTTGATCAGCTTGACCTTTTCTTCTGTTATATACTGTTTCAGTGTCTTTTTCTCACAGCGTTTAAACAGCGCGGAGAGATAGTTGGTCTCAAGTCCCACGGCGCTCGCCAGTTCTTTCACGGTAATCTTTCCATGCATATGAGCAAAAATATAATCCTTGCATCTCGATATATGAGGGTTTTCCTCGGGGAGTTCGTCATCCGAGGCATTTTTTATTTCACGTACCATCGACGCGCACTGAAGCTCTGTTTCAACCGTCAGTCTTATTATCTCGTTCGCATCGCGGCACTTTCCTATCTTATGTATGGATACGTCACTGAGATAGAAGGCGGTTTCCGGATGAAGACCGCCGTCGATGGCTGCCCTGACTGCAAGTGTCACGGCAACTATAGCCAGATAGATCTCCTGTTTTATCGGGTCGTCGGAGAGTTTGCCGTAACGACCGGGGAATCGTTCCTGAAGCAGTCTTCGTAAGGATTCCACGTCACCGTTCTTTATATAAGAGACCTCGAGCTTTTCGTGGTTATACGGATTGTGCGCAAAGCTGTTCTCTACCTGATCAAACATTGTCTGATAGAGTGTTTCCATGGTGTCTTCGATCTCATCGGGAGGTAAACACATTGCCTTTATCAGTGCCTGTGAATCCAAAAAATCGTGTTTGTTTTTTCTTTCCAGATTATACAATATGATAGCGTCCTGTGACAGGATCTGAAGAGTGCATTCCGGGATGAGCTTAGGTAGTTCCCCGGTATCGATCTCAGGTAGGGAAAGGTTATGTTTAAGCAGTATGGGGGCGATGCCGGAGTTCGGGGAATGCGAAACAAACCTCGTGGGTCCGAGAAGAAAATAGTGTTCGCCGGAGTAGATCCATGCATAAACCAGATGCTCGTTTACGGAAAAAATGAGTGGCATCATCCCGTCATCTGTTTGAATAAAATCATTTTCGATAAGCGTGGAGGCAACTATATTGTCATCTATGTCATCATCTCTTCTGCACATGTCAAGAAGAGTATAATCAGTGTCATACATCCTTGCTGAGGTGAAAAGATGTGTTGCAGCCTGGTATAAGATAAAGGAATAATTCATTATTTTTGCCTCCCATGCGGCTCGTTTTTTGAAATGTTCAAAGTTTTTTTATAATTCTAACAGATTTTTGATATAAGTCAAGGCGTTTTTTTACTATCATAGGCTCATACGATGGTAGTTGTGTACAGACTGCCGTCAAAAGACTGGGGATCTTTATTAAAAAACAACATTTTTTTGTAAGGAGGAATCTACCATGAAAAAGAAGTTTGTTGGAAAGCTGATAGCGCTTACTTTGGTAGCGACCATGGCATTTACCGGATGCGGCAAACAGCCTGAGGCAGCACCGAAAGATGCGGATCAGCCGGCACCGGCAGCTGATGATACTAAAGAGGAGCCGGCTGCGGATGACAGCGCTGCAGGAGGCAAGATCACATTCTGGAACATCGCTACAGATGAGCCGGATAAGACACTTTACACATGGGCTGTTGACAAGTACAACAAAGAAGAGAGCGGTAACTCAGGATATACTATCGAGCAGGTTCCGACCGTGAACGATCAGTATAAAGAGAAGCTCGCAGTAGCAATGGGTGCAGGAGAGTGCCCGGATATGTACACAAACTGGACCGGTGGTGGTCTCGTTGAGTATGTAAAGAGTGGATACGCTAAGGATCTTACAGCACTTGTTGACAAGTATGGTCTTCGTGACAAGTACATGGAGGCATCACTTGCACAGGCAACGATCGATGGAAAGATCTATGCTATCCCGGTTAAGTCAAACTCTATCGCATGCTTCTTCTATGACAAGAAGATGTGGAAAGAGAAGGGATATGAAGTACCGAAGACCATCGCTGAGCTTGAGGCACTTTGCGAGAAGATGAAGAAAGACGGTATCACACCGTTCGCTCTTGCAAACCAGGCACAGTGGACAGGTTCTATGTACTATATGTATCTTGTAGCTCGTCATGGCGGTCCGGAGATCGTTACAAAGGCATATGACGGAACAGGATCTCTTGTAAATGATTCAACTAAGTTCGCAGGTGACAAGATCAACGAGTGGGCTGAGAAGGGATACTTCCCTGATGGTGTTAACTCACTTTCACCGGATAACGGAGATGACCGTGCGCTTCTTTATCAGGGAGCAGGTATGATGCTTCACGGAGCATGGCAGGTATCTTCGATCAAGTCAGAGAATGAGGAGTTCTACAAGAACCTTGGTGCATTCCCGTTCCCGGCACTTGATGGATCCAGCGCTGACCAGACCGCAGTCGTTGGTACTCTTGGTGATACATTCATCTCATTCAACTGCGAGGGCGAGAAGCTCGAGGAAGCATTCAAGATGGCAGTTATGTACTCATCAGATGAGTGGATGAAGATGGATATCGACAGTGGTAACCTTCCGCCGCTCAAGGCTGCAACAAGCGAGGAGCCTGCATGGCAGGATATCCTTTCCTTCCTGAACACAGCTTCAAGCGTACAGCTGTGGTGGGATCAGTATTTGCCACCGGCAGTTGCAGATGTTCACAAGTCAGAGACTCAGAAACTCTTTGACAATTCTGAGAAGGCAGAGCCTGTTGCAAAAGCTCAGCAGGATGCTATGGATAAGTGGCTCAGTGAGCAGAAATAATAAAGCATTTTAGAAATGAAGGGCGCGTGTCCCGGAGTATATTATACATCCCGGGTGCGCGCCGTTTTTTACAGATTGTTATGAAAAAAAGGAGTGACCACTTATGGGAATATCAAATGTCTTGAAAAAAAGACGCCGTTCTCTCATAATATGTGAGACCGTATTCCTTTTGCCGGCTCTCATTTTTCTGGCAGCATATCTGTTATATCCGATTATCGCAACCTTTATAAACAGCCTTTTTCAGTGGAACGGTATCTCGGCAGAAAAAAGTTTTATCGGCTTTGACAACTGGATCGCACTGATAGGTGATTCCAAGTTTTGGGGAGCGTTCAAGAACAACCTGATCATCATGGTTCTTTCCCTGGTGATCCAGATGCCTATCGGTATCCTTCTTGCTACATTCCTCGATGCGGGTGGAAAGAAGTTCAATTTCTTTAAGGCAGTTTGGTTCTTGCCGATGCTTATGAGCTCGGTTGCAGTCGGTTATCTTTTCCGATATGCTTTAGCCACAAACGGAGGTCTGGTCTCATCGATCGCTGAGCTTTTCGGTGGCGGAAAGATTGACCTTCTGGGTAATCAGAGCACGGCGCTTTTTGCCGTAATCGCGGTTATCTGCTGGCAGTTTATCCCGTTTTATATGGTCTACTATATGGCGGGGTACTCCAGTATCTCAACAGACGTTTACGAGGCGGCTGTCGTGGATGGTGCGACCCATGCGCAGTATATCCGCCGTATAGCATTGCCGCTTTTGGTTCCTACGATAAAGAGTGCAATCATTCTTTCTTTGATCGGTTCTCTGAAGTATTTCGATCTCATCTACGTTATGACGGGAGGAGGACCCGGAACATCTACGGAACTTATGGCGACATATATGTATAAAAATTCGTTCATCACCTTCAACATGGGTTACGGTTCAGCAATCGCGGGTGGTATGTTCATTCTCATCACCGTATTTGCTGCCATAGTCATGAAGCTTCTGAACAGAAAGGGAGGTGATAGTATCATATGACAGAAGATAAGAATACCAGATCCGAAGCAACATCTGAGGCTGACGAGCATATGGTATATAACAGATCAGATGATTATCAGAAGCAGGATTTGAGTAAGGTCTATGCTGCGGCAAAGAGGAAAAAAGTCACTTCATGGATCTTTGTCATGATACTTGCTATCATATGGTTGTTCGTCGCGCTCGTGCCATTTTTATTCATGGTACTTACGGGCTTCAAACAGAAGCTTGAGACGATCATGTATGGCGCGTTTCACCTGCCCGAAAAGCTGTTTACACAGAACTATGTCGATGTCATAACCGATCCGAACTTTTGGATTTATTTCAGGAACTCGGTGATCGTACTTGGTTTATCGCTGATCATTCTTTTGTTTATATCTGCGTGCGCGGCATATCCGCTCTCCAGATTCAGATTCAAGATGAGAAAGCCTATTTACATGCTGATCGTGGCACTTATGAGCGTGCCGATCCATGTGACGATGATCCCGATATTCCAGTTGACTATAGGTATGGGACTCTATGATACTATCTGGGCGCTGATCCCGGTAAATGTAGCTTTTGCACTTCCGATATCAGTGTTCATATTGGTCGGTTTCATGGAGGGTATACCGAGAGACCTTGAGGAGGCGGCTGATATAGACGGCTGCAGTAAATACAAGAGGTTCTTTAAGGTTATAATGCCTTTGTCAGTTCCGGGTCTTTCGACACTGGCGATATACAACGGTGTAAACATCTGGAATGAATTTATCTTTGCATTTACACTCACGCAGTCAAATGAGAATCGTACATTGCCTCTGGCTCTATGGAATTATCAGGGACAGTACGCATCGAATACTGCGATGATCATGGCTTGTCTGACTTTGTCAGTGCTGCCGATGATCATACTGTTTATCATCATGCAGGACAAGCTTGTCAAGGGTATGATGGCAGGTGCAGTGAAGGGTTAAGGAAACTCACTTCGCAGCCGCGCGTCCGTGCGCGGCAGAGCGTGCTCGTTGGAGTTTCCATAAAGACATCCTGTCTTTTATCGGGGAGAAATCACCTAGCTTGTTTCTTCCCCAGTCTGGGGCTTTTTGCGTTATCCGAACGCGGAAGCCCCATTTTTTTCGAAAAATACTTGACAGACACACATATATATGCTATTATACGCATTGTTAAGCAGAGTTATCCGCTCTCACCCGGTCGTATAGGGTATCCTATCACACGACTGAGGTTCACATAGTTTATCGGATCGGTATATTTTTATGCCGGTTTTATGTGATGGATAGCTCTTGTTTGTAGCTATCCATTTTGATTTTAAGGAGGGTAAGACCATCAGCGATTTAATGATCAATGAACAGATCCGCGACAAAGAAGTCCGCGTTATCGGACCGGACGGTGAGCAGTTGGGGATCATGTCAGCGAAGGAAGCGTATTTTAAGGCCAAGGACTCGGGACTCGATCTGGTAAAGATCGCACCGACTGCAACGCCGCCGGTGTGCAAGATCATCGATTACGGCAAGTATCGTTATGAGCAGTCGAGAAAGGCAAAGGAAGCCAAGAAAAAGCAGCGCACGGTCGAGACTAAAGAGATCAGACTCTCACCGAATATCGATGTAAACGATCTGAATACCAAAGCAAACCAGGCCAGAAAATTTTTGACCAAGGGAGACAAGATCAAGGTATCACTTCGGTTCAGAGGTCGTGAGATGGCGCACAAGGATGTCGGCAGACAGATGATGGACCAGTTCGTTGAGAAACTTGAGGACGTCTGTGTCGTAGACAAGCCTCCGAAGATGGAAGGCAGAAGCATGGTTATGTTTATCTCGCCGAGTGGCAAGTGATAACCATAGATAAAAAGCAAAGGAGATAGTATCATGGCAAATCAGAAGATGAAAACAAAAAGAGCAGCTGCAAAGCGTTTCAAGACTACAGGCAGCGGCAAGCTTAAGAGAAACAAGGCAAACCACAGCCATATTCTCACAAAGAAATCTACGAAGCGTAAAAGAGGTCTTCGTCAGTCTACTATGATGGACGCGACCAACGAGAAGGTAATGAAGAAGATCTTACCGTATCGCTGAGACTAATTGCAGGATTTAACGAAAGAAGATAGAATTGGAGGATTATTACAATGGCTAGAATTAAGGGTGGCATGAATGCCAAGAAAAAGCATAAGAGAGTTTTGAAGCTCGCAAAAGGTTACTATGGCGCGAGAAGTAAGCAGTACCGTGTTGCAAAGCAGTCAGTTATGCGTGCGCTCGAGGAGAGCTACACAGGACGTAAGCAGAGAAAAAGACAGTTCCGTCAGCTCTGGATCGCTCGTATCAACGCAGCAGCTCGTATCAACGGTCTTTCATACTCAAAGTTCATGTATGGACTTAAGCTTGCAAATATCAATGTAAACCGCAAGATGCTCGCTGAGATGGCAGTATCTGATCCGGACGGATTCGCTCAGCTCGTAGAGGCTGCAAAGGGAAAGCTTAGTGCGTAATCATGCGTAATCCCGGAATTGGTGAGACGCCGTCGGGGATGCGTGTTCATATCGGTTTTTTCGGAAAGACTAATTCCGGAAAGTCAACTCTTGTGAACGCACTCGCATCTCAGGATGTGTCTATAGTATCGCCGGAGCCCGGGACCACTACGGATCCGGTTCACAAGGCGATAGAGATATTACCGATAGGCCCGTGTATCCTCATAGATACACCGGGACTCGAGGATGAGACATCTCTTGGCTCAGCCCGTATGGAGCGCACTATGCGCGAGGCGGCAGTATGTGATATCGCTGTTGTCGTAAGGGCAGGATCATCCGATGAACTGTCGAATACTGAGAGTGAACTGATAGAGTTTTTTAGAATTAAAAATATTCCGGTGGTTAATGTCACCGGTGACGATCGTAATGATATAGAGGCTGTAAAGGCCTCCATCATTGCGGCAGCAAGATCCGTGCCTGAAAGGACGATCCTTGATGGTGCAGTGGCTGAGGGTGATCTCGTGATGCTCGTGATGCCACAGGATAAGCAGGCGCCGAAGGGGAGGCTGATCCTCCCGCAGGTTGCCACATTACGTGAACTTCTGGATGTGCATGCACGTACCATGTGTGTGGCGCCGGAGGAGATGGAATCGGCGTTATCAGTGCTTACTGAGCCGCCGAAACTCATCATAACGGATTCTCAGGTTTTTGATCTCGTATATGAGAAGAAGCCTAAGGAGAGTGCGCTCACATCGTTCTCCGTTCTGTATGCGGCGTTAAAGGGCGATATGGAGGCTTACGTGGCCGGAGCTAAGGCAATAGATGACCTCAAGCCCGGAGCGCGAATACTCATCGCTGAGAGCTGTTCTCATGCGCCTTTAGATGAGGATATAGGCAGGGTAAAGATACCTGGCCTTATTAAAAAGCGCATTGGCGGGGAGATTACGGTCGATGTCGCAGCGGGGAAGGATTTCCCTGAGGATCTGAGCGGATACGACCTGATTCTCCAGTGCGGAGGATGTATGGTGAACCGCCGTCAGATACTCGAAAGGATCGAGAAAGCAAGGAAACAGGGCGTTCCGATCACCAATTATGGGATCGCGATAGCATATATCAAGGGAATTCTTGAAAAAGTGCTTGACAACTAATCTGTTTTCTGCTAATATATCGTTGTTTGCGGAAGTGTCGGAATTGGCAGACGAGCTAGACTAAGGATCTAGTGGTGGCAACACCGTGTGGGTTCAAGTCCCATCTTCCGCAGGTATAATAAAACGGTAGGTTCTGAGCAACCTACCGTTTTTTAGTGTTCTATTGTTTTCAGAAATTCTATGTAAAATCTGATCATTTTTCTATGCTTTTTCCCAAAACCGTTCTTGTTGTGGAAATCAATAAGAAAGGACAGGTGAATACCATGGAGAATGAAAAAATCCAAATTATAGGAGTCGATCACGGCTTCGCAATGATGAAACACACTCATGGAGTGTTCCCGAACGGTTTGAATCGTCTTTCGGGAGAGGCAACGTTAACAAATAATACGCTGATAATTGATGGGCAATCCTTCAAGATAGGAGAGGGGCGTATGCCGATGAAGGATGACAAGACATCTGATGAAGACTACTTTATCCTTACGGTTGCAGCAGTTTGCAAGGAATTGAAAGCCAGAGGGCTTGATAACGCAGAAGTGATACTTGCTGTGGGATTGCCTTTCAGTCGCTTTGGGATTGAGAGACAGAAGTTTCACGATTACCTGATGCGCGATGGTGTGATCCGAGCAAACTTAGATAGCGAGGATTATGAGTTCACTATTAAAGAGGTATGTGTCTATCCACAGTGCTATGCAGCGGTTGCAAGCAGATTAACTGATATGGGACCGGAAGCATTGTGCGTAGATATTGGAAGTAAAACGGTGGATATCATCCATATAATAAACCATGTACCGGTAGAGAGCGAATCTACTTCCTGGCCGGAAGCGTTGATTGAGTGTATAGAGAGAATAAAAAATGAAGTGTATAGACAGACCAATCGACGCGTGACGGAAACTCAGATCCAGATGGTGATTGAAAAGGGGGATTGCCCCATACCTGATGAGTGCGTCGATGTGATACGTAATGAACTTCATCGGTTTGTTGAGGGTATTGAAGCAAAACTTAAGGAAAACGGGTTTGAATCGGATATCATCCCCATTTTTTACGTTGGCGGTGGTGCCGGTGTTATGCGGCGATTTCGAAGTGGAAACAGAAAAAACGTCACTTACATCGAGGATATCAGGGCAAACGCCATCGGTTATGAATATCTTTGCCGCTGTATGAGAAAACGGGGGTGATGACGATGGTCGGTCGAGGAAAACACCTATCCAAGAGTGTTCGCTTCAATCTATCAAAGGAAGATGAGAGAAGCATGTATGAAGAATTGCAACGCCATGACAGAAAGGTGCCGGATGATCCTTATGGGAGCTCCGGCGCCTATATCAAGGCGGCTATATGGTTTTATATGATGCATCAGGAGGAACATGAGAATAATCAGTTGTTATTGGATTCAATAGGAAGTATCGTACGTGAGACAATAATTGACACGATGGATGGATTCAGAGTCGAATCACCTGAGACGGTTGTCAAAAGGGAAACACAACAGGTAATAAGTGAACTTGATGAATCACCGGACGCTGATATTCCTTCCGAGGTGAGTGAGTATTTGAAAGGATTTGGTCTATGATACATCAAAAAAAGTCACACATACTGTCATACAGGCTTTCAGCTTGTATGACAAGTTTACGAGCTACAAGGTATCATATCGGGGGTCTCAGGGGGTGTCCCCCTGCTCGGCCGGGATTTCGTAATACGAAATCCGTATCTGGCAAAAAGAGAATGCACATTGAGGGCTTATGGCCGGTGCGGCCGGGGGAGATTATGGGTGAGATTTTCCCTTGTAAGACAAGGCAATAATCCTCTGGGATACGTGTATGACAGTCTGTATGCAGTGGGTAATAGTAGTTAGACAAATAGTAAGCATCAGGGATTTTCTCCAAAAAAGAGTGATCCCGGAAAGTGAGGTTATCATGAGTAGAAAAAAAACAAAGGCTGAGCCGCGAGAGATCTACTCGTTCCGGATCAGCAGGGATGAAAAAGAAAAGCTTTATGCGAATGCGAAAACCTATGGAGTCAGTCCCTCGGAGTATTTGCGGGCGGTTGCAGTAAGCGGAAATGCCTATGATCCGAAACTTAGCGAGGACAGACAAAAACTGTTGGAAGGGATATCACGAATCGGCAACAACATCAATCAGATAGCCAGGTGGGCAAACACGAATCAGACAGTTTCTCAAGATACCGTCGAGAACGTGTGGGGAGAGCTGATCTCCATACATAAGCTGATATCAATAATAACAGGCAGGTGATAGCGATGGCCATAACGAAAATACTGAGCCTCAATATGTCAAAGACCGGCGATTCGGCATCCCACCTGCTCAACTCCCTTCATTACATCGTAGATGTCGAGAAGACCGAAGAACATGCGCTGGTCGGGAGCGTCAACTGTCTTCCGATTGCAGACGAAGCCTATAAGCAGATGGTTGAGACGAAGAAGTTTTTCGGAAAGCAGACCGGTAGACAGGGCTATCAGATTATCATTTCTTTCGAGAAGGGAGAAACAACGCCGGATGTCGCGTTTCAGATCGCAGGGGAGTTTACTGAGCAATACCTGAAAAATCAGTATGAATGTCTCTATGCTGTTCATGATGACAAGGAGCATTGTCATATCCATATTGTGTTCAATAGCGTGAATCTGGAGACAGGGCGGAAGTTCTCCTATAAAAAGGGAGACTGGAAACATGTGATGCAGCCGATCACCAACCGGCTTTGTGAAAAATACGATTTGAACATCATGCCGGCGGAGTACAGCACCGAGAAGACCAATCTGCCACGAGATATCTACAATCAGCAGCAAGAGTATCGGGAGCTGATCAAAGAGGATTGCGAATATGTCCTTAGTATCGCGGAGGATGTGAATCATTTCATATGGCTCCTCCGCGAGATGGGATATTCGGTTAAAGAGGGAAAACACATCGCGGTTACGATCCCCGGTATGAAACGATATGCCAGGATTGATTCCATAGATAAGCGGTTTTCAAGAGAAGGAATCGAGTCAGGAGTGAATCGTGGGTTCCGGATACTGAAGTTCGGATACCTGACTGAGCCGGTCGTGTACAAAAAGACTACCGGACCGTTTACACTTATCATCTGTTACCGGAAGCAGTTAAGAGGCAGGCGGGCAGCCGATGTTCATCGTTTTAAGTACCATTCGGCATATCTGTACAAGCAGATCAAGATTTTTTACAGGCTGCAGGAGGAATACCTCTTTATGGTGGATCACAAACTTGAGACAGCTGAAGATGTCCTGAAATGCGGCAGAGCATTCCTTGATGAAATCAAACACATTGAAGAATGTCAAAAGAAGATCTACCGCGAAAACGCCGCATTAAAGAGAAAATGTAAATCCATCGAGGATGTCCCTTCGTATCAAAGGAAGCATTATGATAACGAGAAACAGCTTAAGGAGCTGTCGGCGAGAAAGAAGGATTTGAAACATCAGTATGACCTTCTTGTGAGAATATATTGCCGGAGTGATGAAAACGATTTTGAGCCGGAGTTTAATCGGATTGCTGATGAGTGGGACGGAAAAGAGATCGAGGCATCGCAGGAGGAACTGCTTGCCGAAGTTCCGGAGTACCCACCACATAAAGAGCGCAGAGAAGCAGCTGAAAAGGCAGCTAAAGAAGCACAGGAAAAAGTAGCCAGGGAAGCGGCAGAAAAGGCAGCAAAGGAAGCGGCCAAAAAAGCAGCAAAAAAGGAAGCTAAAGATATGGCTGAAAGAGCTGCCAGAGAAAAAGCGGCTCGGGAAACGGCAGAAAAGGCGGCCCGAGAGAAAGCTGAGAAAGAAGCAAAGGAGAAAGCAAAACAAATAGCACAAGACCTGATAGAGTCCTATCAGGCAGATGAGGAGGTATATTATGACAGAAGAACAAAAGAAGGCTCTTTGGAATCTGGAGCAGGAGGATTTGATCAATCTTATTCTGTCTCAGGATGGGAAAGTCAGCAAACTGAAAAAAGCGAATTCCAATCTTTCCTCGCAGAACAACGAGCTAATCGAGCAAGTGAAGGAAGACGGGGACGAGATAAAGAGGCTGAACGACAGAATCGGGAGCTTGAGCGACAGCGACAAGGAATTGAAGGAAGCGAACCGGTTAAAGAAAGAAGTCGAGAAAGATCGGGAAGAGCTCGATGAGCGCAGCAGGGGACTTGATGACCGAGAAAAGTCCATGTATTTGGAAATGCTCGAATATAAGGAAAAGTGCGACGAGAATGTCAGAGCCGTGAAGAATCAATGCATGAAGGACAATGATGCTGCAGCTGAAAGTCGTGACAGAGCTGAGAAATACGAGGAGGAGACAAGAGAGTTACTTCAGAACGAGAAACAGCATATCCATACGGAAGCTGAGATCCTTGTGGCTGACCATATCCGAAAGCTCGACGAAAAAGAAGATCGATATTTGGAAAAACGATTAAGCGAGCTCAATAAGAAATACATAATCGACAGGGACAAAGCGAAGATAGTCTTCACTCTGATGTTGGTACATATCGTATGTTTCGGGGTGTTCTCAGAGCGTCTCGGACAGGATATGATAGGAATCGGAAAGGCGGTAGGAAAAGAGTTTGATTGGGGACTGCAGGTCGTTCAGGGTTGGATGAAGGGTGCCGGTCGTGCGTTAAAGGATGTGTCCGTGATTGGAGACATCACTCCATACCTGATTCTCGTTCTGGCGGTCCTCGCCGTGACGGGCGTTTTCATCACGCTGATTTACGTGGCTTTCAAATATCTGACCAATAAGAGACGGTTTGACGAGGCCCCCCGTTGGATCATGGCATCAACCGGCGTGCTCGCTGTGTCGGTATCGCGAGCGGATCTTCCTTTTGTGGAAAACTGGAACCTGATCCTGATCTGGCTTGCCATACAGGTAGCGTTCCCCCTTATCCGCGCCGGATACCGATTTGTACGGGATTTGGAGAAGTCAAAGCGAAACTCGCGACAAACAAAGTTTGACTCAGAGGATGTAAAAAAGAGACTGATTGGTATCGGAAGCGCTGTGCTGGCTGGAGGAATACTGATTGGAGGGCTTTATGCGATCGGTAGGCTGATTCTGTTCAGAAAATAGTAGAATTCGGCGTGGCTTTTTGCAAAAAAAACTTGCTACTTTGTTTCGATATGTGTATAATGAAGGTGAAATAGGAGGAAATCAGCAAAAATGATCAAAGAAGACCAGCGATATGGACGGGATAAAGGCACAATAGTGAATAAATCATATATTGAAAGTGGCGCTTTTCGAAGGAAATTTGATTCTTTAACAGATAATCTAAGATTAGCAAGACTTCTTTATGAAATATCCAAAGAAATGTTGTTCCATAGGAGTGGGACACGAATTGAAGACATGTATTGGATAGACAGAGATACAGGTGAAGTAGTTGCAAAGATTATAGACCAAACAGATGATGTCAAACAGAAAGTCGTCTATACAGATGCTGTAAAAAGAGCAATTGAAAACCATCAAAACCTGATAACGCTTCATACGCATCCGGCAAGTATGCCGCCAAGTCCAGATGACTTTAATGCCTACATGCAAAATGGATATGTAATGAGTTTGGTAATCTGTCATGATGGAACGATTTACCAATATGAATCCAAACAGTTGATCAACGAGAGACTGTTTGCTATGTATGTTCAGAGATATATACTTGAGGGATACGAAGAAAAAGATGCCCAACTAAAGGCTTTAACGGTTATTCGCCACAATCATAATATTGATTTTTGGGAGGTGATCTGATGAAAAAACACATTGAATGGGAATGGTTCGAGGATGATACACCGGTGGATCTGAGCGAGTTTGAGAATATGTCAAGAGAAGAACTGGAAGCCGAGATATCTGAATTGGAAGCAGAAGCAATAAAGGAAAGAGACCGTATTCGCCGTGAAGAGGCGCTTGCATCTGTCTGAATTAGGAGAGGTAGCCAAATGGTTACCTCTTTTTTTAGAAAACCTCAGTATCCTGCGGGGATCGTTCCGGATGTCTTTGAGATTGAGTCTGTAAATGAAGAAACCATCTACGATAGGATTTTGTGGGGATTGTGATTTCAAATAGTATACGTATGTTTTTTGCGAGGTAAAAAAATGTTTTGTATGGTTATGGCTATGGTGGATTCACCTGATGACAAGGACAAGGTGAAGAAGCTATATAACAAGTATAATAAGCTAATGCTGTACGTATCAAACGGAATCCTGCATAATCCGGCAGATGTTGAGGATGCAGTGATGACCGCTTGGGAGCGTATTCTTAAAAACCTTAACAAAATCTCTGAAATTTCTTGTCCGGAAACGAAGAGTTTCATCGTTACAGTAATTGAGAGGATATCCATAGATCTCTACCGTAAGAATACCAGAATACGAGATAAAGAGGCGCCGATAGATGCGTTTGAGGATTCGCCATTCTTTGCAACCGCAGATAAGGAGATGGAGGGCGTGGAAATCAGAGATGCGATAAACCGTATTCCAAAAGTTTATGCAGAGGCACTCTTGCTGTACTATCTGAATGACATGACTATGAAGGAGATGTCTGAAATGCTTGAAATATCCGAAGATGCAGTAAGTAAAAGAGTTCAAAGAGGAAGAGCACTAATTAAGCAGAGCTTGGAAGGAGGGGTTGACCATGACAGATGACGAGATCAGAGAAGTGCTGAGGGGTTATGTGGCGGTAGAGATGGCTCTTTTGCCGGAGGATGATGAGATACCTGGTTTTCCTCCCTTTTCCCGCAGGTATAAGAGGAGAATGAGAGAGCTGTTAGGAGCCCACAGATACTTTGGTGGCAGGGTTAACGTATATCGTATCGTCAGAAAAGCTGCCATTTTCGTTATAGTATTACTGAGTTTAATCTCGGCAAACACTATAAGTGCGCATGTTTTAGGTATCGATCCGTGGAATTATATCACATCTTTTGTGTCGGATGTTATCATGGAGAAAAAGACTTATGTGAAGAATGAGTCGGTTGATATGTCACAGGTTCCAAAACCTGTTTCAGACAGACCGTTATATGTGCCGGAGGGGTATAAACAGACCGGACAGCTTATTGATGAAACATACGTTGTTGATATCTCTTGGGAGAATAATGGTAAGTATATCGGTTATAATCGGGTTGAAATGCTTGGAGGAGCGTTTACTAAAACAACGGATGCAGAATACGAATCAGTTAAGAATGTGTCCATTGCCGGCATTCTGGGAAAGCTGTATAAAAAAGGAGATGAGTATTGGCTTGATTGGAGTGATGAGAACTATTCATATGATATCGATTCGGAAGGAGTTGACAACCCTGAAATAACGTTAAAACGTATGGCTGAAAGTATTTATCAAAAAAAATGAGAAACCCTTGTCCGATTTCGTCTTCCGCCGTCGTTATAGTGTATAGAGGGATGAAAAGAATCCTCTAAAATACTTAAGGAAAGGAGAAAGATATGCTCGGATTCGAAGGTGACAAGCTTTCGACAAGAAAGGTAAGAATACTATCACTAGTTTCTCGAATAGTAACAATGGCAATACTTATAGTAGTGATTATAATAAAAATCAATTTGCCATTTTTTTGTGATGGGGTTCGGATTGCCTATGGACTGGGGTTTTCAGAAATGTCAGGGGTTCTTCTGATAAACGTTGTATTTAGTGTAACGCTTATAATTATAACCTGTACATGTTTGATAGTGTTACGAACGGAAGTATGCGTATTTTGTAGGATACTATGCTTGATAATTATGGTCGTTCTTGAATTGTTGTATATGCGAGATCCTGCAGAGTTTCACATCGGCGAAACTACAAAGTGGTTTTGGTTAAGTATAATGCTGTATTTGGTTGGAATAATAATAAATTCGGCATACATTGTGTTTGGATTCAGGAAGAAAAGTATACACAACATTTTTGGAAAGAGCTAGTGAGATTCGATATTGTGTTGGAAGCATAATTGAAGGAGTTGACAACCCTGAAATAACGTTAAAACGTATGGCTGAAAGTATTTATCAAAAAAATGAGAAACCCTTGTCCGATTTCGTCTTCTACCGTCGTTATAGTGTATAGAGGGATGAAAAGAATCCTCTATAACACTTAAGGAAAGGAGGAAAGTGTTTATGATCTGGAACAAAAGAATGCCGGTACGATTGGTGATACTAGTCTGTAGAGTCTGCTATTGAATATGAATATATCAAATGCGGATAGTTGATTAGATGATTCTAGTAGATAATGGAGCTATGTGGCATTCTTATTAATATGCAGGGAAAGTTGCTCGACCAAAATATGGGCGAGTAACTTTCCTGTTTCGTTAGGGAGGATAGAGATGAAAAGACCTTTTATGATTGCTATAATTCTAGGTGGAATATCATTATTAGCATGTGTTATGGTTATAATGTCAAATAGTTATGACGATTCATCAAGTTGTTTGAAAGCTGAAAGGGCTAATAAGCAAACAGATTACAAACAAGATAGTTACTTGTCGATTACATATACTCTACCTGATCCAAAGGCAGAAAGTGGCAGGAAAATGGTCTTTTATACATATGATCTCAACAATTCAGCATTGAAAGAACAAGCAGAAATACCTTTTGAATCGCAATATGCACTTGGATGTGTAGATATTAAAAGAGGCAAAGTATACTATTCTGCTGAAGATAAAGAGCATGGCAAGTTTGGTTCTGATGTAAACGGAGTAGATCACTTGTTTGAATATGATATAAAAGCAAAATCAGCAGTTGTAATAGAAAAAGAAAACAGGGCGTATAACGATATTGTTTTAATTGATGATAAATTACTGGTTACCACGATACCGTTGCATGCAATTACTACGGGTATGTTTGACTTGAATTCGCGTAAGTTTATTTTTAAATCGCCTAAGTGTAGGAATGAAGATGGGTATATTGATTACAAATATGACACGAGACCTGTAAAGCTTAATTACAATCCGAAGTATAAAGCATTTTTGAATGTGTGTGCAGTTGAGGATGACTTGTATGATATAGGCTTTAGAACCGGGGAAAAGGGAATAATATATACAATCAATTATATAAATAAGGATCTGGATATCATTACAAGTATTCCCTTTAAAATTAAGGATTTTAACTATGAGATCTCGGCCATATGTCAAACTTCAAAGAATCATGCACTTATGTTGGAAAGGGTATTTAGCGATGATGGAAGCAGTACGCAATTAAAGTACTATGATGTCGACTTGTCTACAAAAGAATGTAAAGAGACAGAGTCTCCATTTCCGGATCTGGTGAATGTAAAGAATTATTTTACTGTTGATGGTGGGAAAACCTTTTTTATCATAGGTGGGAAAAGTGGTGGAGAACAGGGACTACTGAAATATGACAGTCAAAGCAAAAAGTATGAAACAATTCTTAAAGACACAGATACTTCACATGTAGTAAACTGTTGTTGCGTGTCATCAGCGGGAGTATGATACTAATCTATCAGACTACGCCAAGTATGATGACATTGGAGAGATGAAAACTATTCGTATGATATCGATTCGGAAGGAGTTGACAACCCTGAAGTTGAGCTAAAACATATGGCTGAAAGTATTTATCAAAAAAATGAGAAACCCTTGTCCGATTTTGTCTTCCTCCGTCGTTATAGTATATAGAGGGATGAAAAGAATCCTCTATAACACTTAAGGAAAGGAGGAAAGTGTTTATGATCTGGAACAAAAGAATGCCGGTACGATTGGTGATACTAGTCTGTAGAGTCTGCTATTGAATATGAATATATCAAATGCGGATAGTTGATTAGATGATTCTAATGGGATGATCCCTGCTGCAGGAGGTGCTTACTCATGGACTTCAACCATATCAAACTGGTTTTTATCTTGATAGCTATCGTTGCTCTTCCAATCGGCACATTGACTGCTTGTACAAATGAAGTTGCTGTTGTAAAAGATGATAAGACTACTAGTTCTGAAGATGAAAATGAGATTATATATGACTATGCTCCGGTAATAATGTATGATAGACATATGTATCGAGCAAATAGAGAATATGTAGAATCATTAGGCGAAACAGTAGATTTATCAAATATGAAGATGGTTGGCAAAGTAAAAAAATACATTAAAAACCGACCGTTAAACAATTCGGACGAGGACTTTTCATGTACAGCGCCATGTGTGGGGAAAGATGTCTATTTAAGTAAATCAGGAAGCCTTTTTATAGAGGAAGACTTTGGCTATTCAGAATGGATTACTAATTAAGGTCATTGCAATTTTGAATGGTTATGGAAAAACTAAAAAGGGACTTGCTCATGCGGTTACTGTATGGCATGGATAGTTAAGTCATGCGAGTTGAAGTAGAATACAGAAGATACGTCAAGCGCGGCGCAGATTATCAGTTAAAGGGAGGAATTCAAAGATGAGTGTGTATGAAAGGAAAGTATCTGTAGGACTCGGGATATTTTTCCTGGCGATGGTGCTCTGCGCTGTTGTGATGATGGTGACAGGGTGCGGGGATGACGGTGGCGGTGAAAAGGAGTCGGAAGCGAAGACCTATGAAGAGGCTATAGCAGAGACGCTTGCTATAACGGATGACACCCCGGGCTGTCTTCCACCTGCTATAAAATTCAGGGGGAAGATTTACATATCTCGTAGAGACTATCAAAAAGAATTTGGTGAAGATGTAGACTGTTCTGAGTTGAGGGATGTGGGTAAAGTGGAGCGTTCTATCGTGAATGGAACGGCACTTTCCGGAAAGGATGAGGATTATACTGCTAATTATGCTGACATGGTCGGAGAGACTATCTATCGCCGCGAAAACGGAAATCTCGTGATCAAAAACGATATAGGAGCGAGCGAATACTATATTGAAGGTCAGGATGAGACTTATCATGATTTATACCTGTCGGAGCAGTCGGATAAAAGCTGTCTTGTTAAAACAAAAACTATAAAAAGGAAAGACGATCATTTTGATTATGATATAGAATATCCATATATAACACCTGCTCAGGGTGAAAAAAACTATGATAGTGTTAATAAACTGATCGAGGATACTGTTTTAGAGAAAACCGGGTATGCTGAAGTTGAGAGAGAAAGCGACGAAGAAAAGCAGGAGAGAAAGCTTTACATCAAGCTTGATTACAAGATAAGAAAGCTGTCACATAGGATACTCTCGGTAAGCTTTGAAGGATTTTATTCGGAGAAGAATGCCATCCATCCGATCAATCTCGATTTCTGCTTCAACTATAACCTCGAGAGTGATAGTGAGATTTGTCTTTCAAATGTTGTTCCGGATATGGTAAAGATGTACAAAGAGATGCCGGACGCGATCAATCACCAGATATGGCTGGACAGCAAGGATAAAAAGCAGGTGATCGATTTGCAAGATGCGTGGAAAGAGCATGGAAAAGAGCAGATGGAAGCGCTTGATCATTTCTATATCGAGGGAGATCATGTATACTTCCGCGTGACAGTTACCGCGGGAGCCGGGTTTCATTACTATGTAAAGGTCAACAGGCACGATACATCTTCAGATAAGTATAGTCAAAAGGAAATCATCGATGGGATGAATGTCGTTGAAAAGGCGGTTAAGAGCTGGGGAGGATGTACCCTGAACGAGCTCTACTATGCCGGTGACGATTACTCCGCCAACTATCAGGATTGGGCATACAGAAATAAAGCAGATGATGTGATCGTGTTCCTGTCCTCGTTTTATGTAGATATAGATGGTGACAAATCGGGGGCACTGAATCCCGATAGTGAGTATCCGGGCTACTGCTTCATTCTCGTAAGGAAAAACGGCGGGAAGTGGAAGTATGTGGATGGCGGATACTGAACCGGCTGGAGCAGATAGGTCGCTTAGGTCTTACAAGTTATTAAAAAGGGGATCGAGGAGGGACGAGCCATGAAGATGAACCTCAAGATAGCTGTCATATGCGTTGTGATCGCAATTCCTGTTGTGTGGCTTGTTATTGTTACGCATACTCCGCTACATCTGTCGGAGCTCATGGATACAGAGGATGTGAGCCGGATCGAGATTCAGCTGTATGGAAATCCTGAAGAGGCGGTGGAAATCACAGATGATACAGTCATAGTCAATACAATAAAACGACTTGATGATATAACGCTCGCCAGATACTTTTTTAATTGGGACAGGGGTGACGGTTGTAGCGCGTATGTATTGTGTTTCTACCATGAGAGTGCTAAAGAAGATGATCCGAAATCGTGTAGCAGGTTCGATCTATATTATTCGTTTGACTATGACGGATCTCGGGTTGATTATGACGGAGCCCGGTATGCGGATGCCGGACAGTATCAGGCATTGGTACGAGAGCTCTTTGATCGATATGATAAAAAGCCACGCCTGGAAACAAACTATGACAGGATCGACCTGACGGTGGGAGATAAAACGGTATCTGTCGGGTATGACGATTCAGATGGGAGTTATGATCAGGAGCGGATACTGGGCGCGCTTGAGAGACAGGAGCTGCGCTTGACAGATGGAAAGGAAAAGCCGGAGAAAGCGGAAATACGGTTGTCTTTGTATGGCGCAGATGAAAATGGTAATGATAAGCAAATTGAGATACTGATAGATAAGTATGTTTGGATCGATGATAAGGCGTATTCGGCGAAAAGCATATCCGAACTGGAGACTATGCTTAAGAATATACTGAAGACTGTCAGTTTATGAAAAATACGCTGATCCGTTTTTTTTGATACTATTAACAACAGTTTTAAGGAGAAGAACTATGACTAACGAAAAAGCAATTACCACAACTCAAAAAGTAATAAGGATTATAAAGCCGTTGAGCTTGATAGTTTATTTGATCATTTGGGCGTTGTGCCTTGGAGCGTTCTATGTTATCAAGGACGACTCAGGAGGTTTTGGGTATACAATACTTGTTATTTATATTGTTATTCCGGTGTCTACATTTGTTGCTTCCGTCCTGTTTGGAGCGTTTGACTTTGGAGGGAAGCTCAAGTGGATATGGCCGGTATTCTTTGGGTTCATGTATATGCTTTTAGAATATGTCACGTATAGATTGGGTAACACTATTGCTTTTGGAAATATCAATCCTCTTGACAAGGATGATTTAATGATGTTTGTTAATGGCTTAATAGTATCTGCATTCGCGATCATTGTCGGGCACATCGTGTATTTGACGGTGGTACGAAGATATGATTTGTTGAAAACCAAGAAAACGATGAGTTAAAAAAGTTTACTGCACAAATGAACATATGCGCGAAAATCGGGCAAACCTTGACAAAAACGACGAAAAATAGGCAAATCTTGATACCTAGGGAGAAAGAACCATGAGAATACATAAAAGGAAAGTATCTGTAGGACTCGGGACATTTTTCCTGGCGATGGTGCTCTGCGCTGTTGTGTTGATGGTGACTGGGTGCGAGGATAAAGTTGGAGTAGCCGGTGATTACAAGGTGGCCGCAGTAAACCTGATGGGGAGAAATGTAGAACCAACTGTGGCTGATGAAGATCTGGAAGGGAAGTATTCAGTTACACTAACGCTTAAGGAAGATGGAACAGGCCGGTTCACCATGGACGGTAAAGGAGTGGATGTAGTTTGGCAGTTGAACGAGGGCGAGCTTTCTGTCAAGGACGGTGACGGAAAGAGGATCGAGTATTATGTCGGTGGAGCAGGCGGAAGCATTTTGTACAAGGACGGAAGGATATGGTGCAACATAGGCAAGGACGGATACAATATAGAATCCCTGGTGCTTGCTAAGGATGGTGATGATCTGTTTGATTTGGGTGTTTTGTCGTATGACGATGCGATGAAGGAGTTTTTCGGCAGTTATCCGTCGGAGATCGCGAGTCAAGAACCGGCACAGTAGGACGAAGAGGATCCTGAGAATACAGAGGAATCAAAGAGTGATATAGAAGAAGGAGATATTGATTCTATCGAATACGATCCTGCGATGAGTTCTAAACCGGGTTTCCCGATGGTTGTTTTTTGGGATGAGGATAAACAGCGATATAGAAGGGAATCCAGTTCACCCTGTTGAATCGGTAACAGATGAATCATCTGTTGCTGATTCATTGGGGAAAACAGGATTGGAAGAACAACTGGGGGATTAATAATGAAAAGGATCAGTGTAATTTGTCTGATAGCAATTATGATAACGTCTTCAATAGGTTTGAGTGCATGTGGTGAGGCCATAAAGGAACGAAATAAACCAGTAGGAAACTTAGTAGGTGTTATTTATACTGAATCTGAGTCAAAAGATACAAGAATACTTGTATATGATGATCAGGGAAATGAAATTGATACTACAAAGTATAAAATGGCATCAGTGGGAAGATTTGGTTTTGGAAGTGTTCAGTGTAGAAAGGGCGTTATGTATGAAATCGCAAATGGATATGCATCTGCTAAGAACGCTGGAATTGTTATGTGCTATGACCTTAGTACCGGCAGGATTGATGAAATAAAGTTTGGCCGAAGTGGAATGACCGATTTAAAAGTCACGGATAAGTATCTATATGTTCTTAGTAACATTAATAACAATACATTTATTGATCGGTATTGTTTCGATACAAAAGAAATCAAAACATTTACTCTTGAAGGCGGTGTATCTACTGAGTTTACAGTATCGGAGAATGATAAGGTTTATTATATCGACCTCGACTATTCGTTGTTCTCGGTGGATATAGACCAAAAAGTGAATAAAGAAATATGCAAGTTGGAATCTCCCAGTGATTATATGTTTGCAAATGACGATAATGTTTATCTTTCAATGTCATATGGAACGAGTGAAATGCTTGTAGTGAATGGAGTGAATGGAAAAACCCGATCTATCGATTTGAATATTTCTGAGTCGGGGATGCCATACTATCAGGATGGATATCTGTACGTATCATCAGCTGATCCTACGCAGTTCAGCGATTCCCAGGAAATAGTCAAGTTGGACTTAAAAGATGAAAAGGTTGTAGACAAATGGGATTTTAATCATGGGATAATGAAATATGCATTGATCAAAGACATGTTATATACTGTTGATTGGGATAATAATATGCTTAGAATCTATGATGTCAGTAAAAAAACCGCATCCAAGCCTTTCCTAAAATGTGAAGTTGATATGACAGACAAAAAAGGAGATTGTTTCCTATCTGGAATGGGAATTGCAAAATGTGGATCTGATGAAATGGACAAAAGGATAGTCCCTATTGAAGAACCGTCAAAGCCGGATAATGAGGTTTCTGATACAATAGAGGAATCAAAAAGTGATACAGAAGAGATTGATTCTATTGAATACGATCCTGCGATGAGTTCTATACCGGGGTATCCGATTATCGCTTTTTGGGATGAGGAAACGAACCGTGATAATAAAGTCAAGCTTAAGTGTTCGCAAGGTGAGTTTATAAAATGGGATCGGAAAACAGGAAAAACACATGGTTTAGGAAAAACTCATACGTATAGACCCGATGAGGATATTTATTGGTCGCCACTGGTAGATCAATCATTCAAAGACAGTACCACTATTATCGCGACGAGCATTAAGGGGGGGCGTTAAGGAGAAATGTGGGGAAATTGAAATATCTACAAGTGAAAATGGAACATATAAAGCAAGAAGGATAAAGAGGGGCTGATGGATGATAAAAAGAGGAAAGGCTATATTATTGGTATTAGTATTACCATTTATTGCTTATTCGTCGATTTCAAGAGCATATTGTAAAGTAGAAACACTTAACCAGAATTCAGACGATTTTGAAGCAATAAAAAAGCTGGAGGACCAGGCAAAATCTATGCTGAAAGAATTATATGTGCATGATACAAATAATGAGTTTCCGGAAAATGTGAGTATTGATTTTGGAAGTGCAGAGAAGGTCTATGTAGATACCCCAATATTCAATCTTGATGACGAAAGTACCGAGGAGATGGAAAGCCAATTAAAGCAATCCGATTATATATGGTTACTAAATGTTGATGTTTATGGTGAAACATATGGAATCACATTTTCAAAAGGCATGCCTTTGCGTGAGGAGGTAAAGGATATCTTGACTGAAGATGAAATAAATGCCATTAAAAGAGATGAAGGAAAGTGGCATGTTTCCTGTGTGGATCATGCGGAAGCCCATATAGATGATTATGCTGAAATAGTCGATGCAGCGTTGAAAGATATGAATTATAACGTATCTGACTCGAAAGTCGTCATATGTGGAGGACTTCAGCATATCCATAACCCAGTTGCAATAGTGATGGATGACGATGAGGCTCAACTCCTTATTCCGATGGAAGAAATGGAGGTTGAGGGAACGCCGAAGCAAATCGATGATGCAAAACCGAATGGGGCAGATGAAAGTGATGAGGTATACTTGTATAGCGCAATAAAGGATGCTGTAAATGATATGGATCTTGGAAATATTGAAGTTGCTGGATCAGGGGCTGCGATAGTGCTATCATCAAAAAGAAGAATTGATTCTTCTCACATAGTTGTTCTTTCAATTGTAGGTGTGTTTGCTGTTTTACTGGCGGTGTATTCGGTAGTTCGGAACAAGAAGAGAAGTAGCCGTTGACTGTGGTTTAGGAGAAAAAGTCTCTTTAATGCTTATATATGGTCTAGCTCGCTTTCGGAATAAGGTCCTATGACATGACAAAGGGAGATGTTTATGAAATCAAGTATACCCAAGTATATACCGCGAGTCTTAATTGTTGTTTCAATCCTTCTTATTGTAGTTTGGTGGTTTTGGCCTCGCAAGATAGAGGGTTTTGTCAACAAGGAGAGTATTGAGAAAATAGAGATACAATTAATCGTTGTACCCGAGAAACATATAGTTATTACTGATAGTAAGGAAGTTAGTGAGTTTTATGACAAAATGAACTCATACTCGTTCCATAGGGGGTTGCTAACGGGTGGAGATGGGATGTCTTGTAATGTAATGATTCATTTAAAGGATGAACGAACTTGCAAAATCTCATTTAACTCGATGTTGTGTATTGACGGTTGGAATTATTCTTTAAATACTGGTATGCTTGATGCAGTAAGAAAAGAATTAAAAAAGCGAGAGTGACTGTTGTTTAAAAAGCCTTTTTGTAAAGCTTTTTTACAGAAAGGCTTTTTTTTATTTATAGAAGATATTTACACCTTTCCGATTCTCTTCATTTCAGCGGCGCGATCCGCGTCTTTATGAGTGGTTGAAAGAAAGTCTAAGTAATCAAAAAGCTGCTTTCGGCCTTCATCTGTGATCGAGCAATATGTAACGAGGAGTCGGTCGATGTTAGGCATTTCCTGATATCCAGCAGCGAGCAGGATAGGGAGAGTCCTGTTCTTCAAATAGGATTTGATGTTGGTTTTTGTCGTTAAGCCATTTAATTCGGATAGAAGACCCGGAAGAATCTCTTCATCAGCTCCTTCATATGGGTTTTCCTTGCAGATCGAGTTGATCGGGATTTCAAGGATGTTTGCGATGCGCAGAGCCCAGTCAAAGCGTACAGCTGTATCTCTATCGATGATAGAGTAGAGTGTAGTGGCACTCACATTGCTTCGTCTGGACAGCTCCCGAACAGTCATTTTCTTTTCATTCAGTGCTTCTTTTAGGTTTTTTCCATATCCCATGACGGACACCTCCGATTTTGTTCTTTCTATAGTATATCACACACATATCAAATATGCAAGTCGTAATTTGATCTAATCTCAGTAACGAAAACTGTATCACGGCAAAGGGTAAATAGAACGTTCTTGAAAGTACGATTTATCGCGCTTCTTCCTGACTTTTGGAAAAAATATACGAAAATCGTAATTTTGCTATTGACAAATATCGAACAACGTACTATAATGACCTTAAGATGGTTACGATTTGCATAATCAAACCAAATATATCTTACGAAAGGAGGTGCGCGTATGGATAAGTACTTGGAAGGCTATCCACCAGTACTGAGCGTGGCCCAGGTTGCGGAAATACTCGGGGTGAACAAGCAGACAGTACGAAAACTCATTGATGGACGTCTGCTTATAGCTATACGGGTTGGCCGTGTGATCCGGATTCCGAAAGACCGTTTGATGGACTATCTCAGTAAACCTGCATGAAAGGAGTAAACGAGTTATGATGGTAAGAGAGAAGGATGGAGCCAAAAATTACTATTTCACATTTGGCTACGTGGATCCTTACACAAAAAAGAGTAAGACCAAATGGGTGAACACGAAAATCCCGGTAACAAGAAAAACACAAAGAGCAAAAGATGAAGCATTTGCTGTAGGGCTGGAACTTAGAAAGCAGTTTCTTGATGATCTCAAGAGAGGTGTAGAGGGAAAGACCGTTCAGCATAGGAATCGAAAGTCTCATGCCGGAGATACGGTGGCTGAGTATGCGGAATACTGGATTTCGGAGATTCGAGGATCTGTTCAGGACAATACTCTGGATTCGTATGAGATCCCGCTGAGAAAGCACATTATCCCCAGAATAGGGGATATCATCCTTGGTGAGTTGGATCAGTATGATCTGAAAGAGTTTATCAATCTCGAGTTGGCTGATTGTGAAGAACGCAAGAAACGTATCGAAAAGATGATTGAGGATGCTGACGGGAAGGAAGTGAAGATTAGCAGCAACATTAAACCGTACTATGCTTCAATCCGAAAGCATCTAAAGATCATCCACATGATGCTGAATTATGCGGTCAGCGAGGGAGACATCGAAGTAAATGTAGCTGAACATATCAATCCGCAGGTTCTGAAGAAGATTCCTCAAAGCGATTTCGAGTCACATCCTTATTCAAAGGAAGAACTTGCCGTATTGCGAAATGCAGTCAGAGGAGATCACCTGGAGTCGGCGATAATGATTGCTTCGTACATTGGTGTCAGACGTGAGGAAGTGCTTGGGTTGCGTTGGCGGGATATCGATTTTGACAACCGTTGTATCCGTATATGCCATGTCTGTCGATTGGTAAAGTCTAAAGTTGAATACTCGGAAAGGATGAAATCGAAGTCTTCCAAGAGGGTTGCCGTGATGATTGATCCGCTCCGAGATTATCTGCTGGAGCTGAAAAAACAGCAGGAAGAGGACAAGAAGCTGTTCGGTTCTGGTTATTATGACACCGATTTGGTCTGTCGATGGAATGATGGGAGACCAATCAATCCAAACAATCTCACCGTGGGGTTTTCGCGCCTTATCAAAAAGGCGGGGCTGAGACATACAAGGTTTCATGATCTCAGACACAGTGTAGCTACCATCATTATCGAAGAAACCGGTGACTTGACACTTGCATCGGCGGCATTGGGACACTCTGATACCAAAATCACAGCCGATGTGTACATCAATCATGATGAAAAGGCAATTGCAAAGGGATTTGAAGCATTGGATACAAGTGATATGGAATAGGTAATTCTATGTTTTTCTATGCTTCTATGAAAAAACAACACAGAACGTGAATGGGAGAAAGAGAAGAAAAAAACAGATAGAAACACCCAAAAACGACGAAAAATAGCATATTTCAAATAGTTCAGGACAAACTGTATATATCATGGTGGAACATGGCGAGGACTTCTAAGGATCTAGTGGTGGCAACACCGTGTGGGTTCAAGTCCCATCTTCCGCATACGGAAAGAGAGAGCGAATGCTCTCTCTTTTTCGTATGCGGAAGATGGATAACTTGACCTGCGCCGTGGTCGCTTTCGCACGAAGTGCGAAAGTGATAGGAACTGAGCGGAGCGAAGTTCCTTGTTCAACGTCCCATCGATGGCCGCCTTACCCCATCTTCCGCAGGTGAACAGCCTTGAAAGAGACATAAACGCAAAAAAATGACCGCCAAGCCCTAGGAAGCTGCGGTCATTTTTGATCAACTACCAGGCTAACCGTCACTGGGTAGCACCTTTATTTGTCATAATCATAACTCACGTATCGAAAAAAGTCAAGTCGATTTTTCTGAAATTTCTGATCCATTTTGGGTTTCCCGATCATTTTATCCATCTTTTGCTTTGCGATATTCTTTCCGATGTTGACATCATCAATCTGGATAATTCGATCAACGCTATTTGAATTCTTCATGGCTGTTTTATCTCCCTCCAGAATTGATGATACTCGATTCTCTGAAAAATTGTTGTACGAGAGCGCAATAAGTGGTATAATGAGATTTGGTTCATTTACCAACAAACACTACCAAATCGAACGGGAGATAACAACAATGAGTAAATCAAAAAAGCATCGGTAACAATAAAGAGCAAGAAAAAAAAACTCAAACAGGGATTATTCACTATACTTAAATCCATCACAACTGTTGCTGACACCGGCAAAATCAAAATTTCTCTTTCAAGAAAGCTGAAAAAAGGCGATAAGATTACGATAATATCGAAAAAAATAGGCTATGAAACCAAAAAGGTAACAAAACAAATAATCTAATATCATTTTCGATCGGAGGTATAAAACATGTATATTTCATCCAAACAAAAAAGATTATGTACAATGATTCTCGTTCTTTCGTTGCTTGTCGGAGTATTTACTCCTACTGTTGTCATTCAGAAAGAGTCAAAAGCGGCCGGAGTATATGGTGACAGTTTGAAGAAACTGAAAAAAAACCAAATGGAACTCGGAAAGAAAAAAACGTTCACGGCAACGTTGAAAGAATCTACCAAGATTTTTAACAAAAAAGCTAAGCAGGTAAAGGGTGGGCTATATAAAAAGGCTGAAAAAGTAAAAATAAAGCATACAATAGAAGTTGGAAAAAGAGTTTCTTCTGGCAGTAATTATAAAGTGACATTTAAATGTAAGGCAGAGTATAAGAACAATCCAAAAATTCAAATAAAAAAAATATCAGCATATTCAGGGACTCTCGGGAGTTGGTTTTCGCCATGTACCTTTCATACATTATTTGATTATTCAAATGGAGCCGCTTTAGATGAGGAAAGCGCTGCAAGCAAAGTAGGCGTAAAAGTAAAAGTAAATACGTCAAAAACAAAAAGATATCCAAAGCAAAAATATAAAGTTCGTTGGATGAAACAAGACCCGTCCAAATACTATAATTATTGGATTCAAAACGTTAAGTCTTCAACGGTATCCTTTACAGTAACATATCCTAAGACTTACAAAGATCTTTGTGTTGGAATTGGTTCTGCAGCAGCATGCCTTGATGACTGGATGTGGGGTTATGACGCCGATAATTGGTCTGATTACGACAGATGGGGAGAATCTCTTTGGTACAAAAAGGGCAGTATAACCTATATTCGCCTCCCAGGAGATGACGATGACTCTCCTTCGCCAAGCATTACTCCTACAGAAGATCCCTCTTCATCACCTGAACCAACGGTATCACCTGTCGAAACAGAGAGTTCCTCACCAACACCGACATCTGCTCCTGAACAGGATGACAAGCTTGAAAAGATAAATAAAGAAATAGATGATGCAAACAAGGCATATAGTGAAAAATGGACAACTGCCACCAGATGGAAAAAATACGAGGAAACCGCAAATGCGGTATTGGTTGATCTTTCAGAGTATTCCAAGACATACGAAGTTAACTTTCATAATCTGCCATACACGAACAGCGAAGGGAATGCAATTTTTGGAGATCGTTATGAAACATTTGCGACGAATCTGAATAAAGCCATAGCGTGTATAACGAGTGATATGATGAATATAAGCGACACTTCCAAAACAAAAACCTTCAGCAACCTATCACAACTAAGGTTATTTTTGAAAACAAATGTTAAAAATAAATCAATAAAATCTGCGGTGACAAAAGGGAATGCTTCCGGAGATATTGTTAATGTTCATATATCTCAGTTTTTGTACCATGAAGCTGAATACGAGTTTAAGGTAAAAGATATAAGTGGATTGGAAAATGATGGAACAGTAATAGTTTAGCTGAAAGAAACAGTCCTATCTTGACGATGGATAGGGCTGTTTTGCGCTTATCACAAAAGAGAAAGATGATGGGGAAATATGGTCTACATCATTAATTGGCGGACCGAAACACCGCGAGGATGGAGTTGAGGTGCCCGAGTGTACATCATATTGGAAAAGAATGCTTTATTAGTCTCATATCTATTGATATACTGGCAGCACCCGGAGAGTTCCGGGCGTTGTCGTTTTTTGCGTGTTTAGTGCTTGACATTGCTCGGCGATTGGGACTGTTATTGTATTGTAGTTTCATAATTTCATACATATTATTCATAACTAAGTATATACACTCGACTTTCTATCTGTGTTAACATGGTATACGTAGCACCTTCTATATGTAATATGTATACTGAAAGCGAGGTTATGCGGATATGCAAAGAGCAAAATGCATCATCAAGGGACTGATCATCATGCTTGTTTTTATGGCGGCAGCTCTTATCAGTTCGAGGACAGAGGTTAGGGCGGCGTCAGGAGTGAAGCTGTCAAAGACTTCTCTTACCTTTGCGTCAGACAAGGCGAAGGCTCAGACAGTAACCATCAAAAACATAAAAAAATCGAATATCAAATCTGTAAAAATATCATACTATTCCAAAACATGGATAAAGATCAAGAAAAAGAATAAAAATCAGCTTGTCATCACGCCGAAGCTTTCAACAGGCAACAATTACGGGATCGTGGATATCATAGTTGAGTTCAAAAAACCAATAAAAAAAGAATACAGGGCATATCTTTCGATAAAAAGCATAAAGATCAAAGGCAAATCGCAGATACCTGTAAAAACAGCCGATGATTTTCTGAAGATGAATGGCAATTGTGATAGCAACAAATGGACTTATTATCTGGCAAATGATATAGATCTGACGGGAAAGGGATATTGGCACGGCAATTCTTCGGATAACTATATAGTTTTTGACGGCAAAGACCACAAGATTATATCAGACGGTCCGGCATTCGAATCTTTTTCAGGAAAAATGAAAAGTGTTATCTTCGAATGCAATTACGATATGAAAACATCAAAAAATGATGTTGCTTCATCTCTGCTTAAAGAATCGAATGATATCGCACCTGTTATGGAGATGAATACCCTGGCAACCATGACACACTGTAAGTCCACCGGAAGCATCAATATAAACTTTGACACAAAGACAGCGGATGCGCAGAATTTTTATATTGCAGGTCTTGTAAGTAATAACTATTATTCGACGAAGGTATCGCAGTGCAAGAGCGATGTTGATATCAGGATCACGGTAGCGGATACGGATTATATCCATGGGTTATATGTGGGTGGACTGGTGGATACGAATAATAATAATGCGCAGATATCCGAGTGTGAATTTTCGGGCAGTATATATACAGACTATCGGTGGCCTTTCCTTGCCGGGATATGTGTACATAACGACCATACAGGCAGGATCTCAGACTGCTTAAACTCAGGTTCTGTAAGCTCTGCTGTTCCCTATGACTATACAGCAGGCATATGCACATCAGCTTCAGAGTCAACCGGTGACGGCGGCATATACAGAGTTTTAAATACCGGTAGTGTTAGAGCGGCTTTATATGGCGGGTTGACAGACCAGGACGATCTTGATTATAATCAGCTTCCCAAATTCGAATACGCTTATTATCTTAAATCAAAGTCAACCGCCGTACTCTACCGCACAGACCCGATAGCTATACCGGGCGCGATAGGTATCGCCGATGATGAGCTTATAGACCAGTCGGTATTTGCAGTCTTTGACTTTGACAAGGTATGGACTATGACAGCAGAGGGACCAAGGCTTAAAAATGTATATGAATAACGAAATACCTATTTACCTGATTCAAGATATGTGATATGATAACTGAAGTGTTTGGAGGATTTCGGGAGGAAGCATATGCATACTGTATTTCTCGTGGACGATGATGCTCTGATACTCGAGGAGCTTATCGAGCAGGTGCTCTGGATGGAGAACGGCTTCGAGGTGATCGGAAGCGGAACTGATCCGGCAGAGGCTATACTGCGCATATGTGAACTTGATCCCGATGTGGTATTCTGCGATCTGAAGATGCCGGGGATGGATGGCAACGAGCTTATCAGAATCCTTCGTGAGCGTGGGCTTAAGTCAGAGTATGTGATGATATCCGCCTATGACAGCTTTGAAAATGTAAGGGAGTTTTTTCACCAGACGGGATATGACTATATCCTAAAGCCTGTCCGGCAGGATGATATACAGATGGTGTTAGAGGGGCTGTCTGCCAGACTCTCAACCGGGAAAAGCCAGACCACGGATGAGATCGCTGACGAGACGGATAACCCTGCCTTCAACCAGCTCATGGGCTATGTCAGAGAGCACTATACCGAGCGTATAACCTTGAGTCAGTTGTCAGAGAATTATGGTTTCAGCAGGAATTATATATGCGGTCTTTTTCAAAAATACCACGGCAAATCCCTGAACCGGTATCTGACTGAGCTCCGCATGAAAAAAGCCAAAGAGCTCTTGTCAGACAAGACGATGCTTGTCAAGGAGGTTGCATACAGATCGGGATATCCTGACTATTATCATTTTTTCAAAGTTTTCAAAAATTATTATGGTGTGTCACCGAAGGAGATGCGGGGATATATCGACTGTAAATAGTAACGATTTATCACATCGCAGAAAAGGAATAATTATTTGTTTTGAGAAAAATACTTGCGTTATGTACTGTTTTTATTATGTGTCTGATTGTCGGAGGTTGCGGTAAAAAGCCGCAATCTCCTGTTTTGCGTGTGGCGATGCCATACTCGGACAAGGTGCAGGATCCCGACACAAACTACTACATAAACTGGCTTGAAGATAAAACCGGTTTAGATATCGAGATCTCGCTTATCAAACAAAAAGGTGTAACCGGGTATCTGGATACTCTCTTCTCATCGGACTTAGATGTTGATGTGGTGTTCTTCGGTGAGGACTTCACGATCGACGAAGAAACACTTAAAAGTTATACAGACAGAGAGGATAGTCCCATATATACGGAAAAAGATATGGATTATCTAAACTACGGAAGCGAAGCAGGAGGGGTGGCGCAGGTACTGTGGATCAACTACAGATGGCTTGAAAACCTCGGACTTTCGATGCCGGAGACTGTGAAAGATCTTCAAAAAGTCTTGGAAGAATTTGAAACAAGAGATCCCAACAGCAACGGTATAAAAGATGAGATACCACTTGCCGGAACTAAAGATATACCAACATGTGATCCGACAGGATACCTGATGGATCTGTATACAAGTGATGAAAAAGAAAAACTAAAACACGAAAAGAGCATGTATGACGATGAACTCAAGGGCGATCCAAACTTCGATATGACGATCCACGAGCTTTCAGAGCTTGTCAACTCTCAGGCGGATATGGTCGGGGGATTTATGGCAACATCTATAGCTGATGTGATATACAAGGAGAATCCCGAGGTTATGGCGAGATATGTACACGTACCTCCGATAGCTGATAAAGATGGCAATAAATATGCGGTTTTCACCGAATCAGAGCCGAAGACGGGAGCCATCATATTGAGCAGAAGTGATCACAAGAAAGAGGCTAAGCTTCTGCTTGATACGATGATGACGGAAGAAGCTTCACTTATCGCAAGATACGGTGAACAGGGAGTCGATTGGGACTTCTCGGACGGATCGGATGTGAGCATCTACGGAAGTGTCGCAACTATAGTTACCAAAAACTATATCCGTGATGTATCGCAGAACAAGCACCTAAACGGCATTGGACCTATGAAGGTTCCTGAACAATATCTGCGGGGCGTGACCTGGACCGGTATAAACTCCGACACGGAGTATATAGATGCCAGAGCGCAGATGACCTACAGAGACGCTAAATAACCGGACAAAATCCTTGCCTGCTTATCCCGATAGCACGCATCTGAAAGCCTCAGCGTAGCCATGCAGACGCCTGTAAATGATATAGAAAGTGAGTAAACATGGATAGAGTATATGGAAAAACACGACCACTAAAAATAGTCACGGCGATGGCTCTGACACTTTCTCTCGTCCTGTCAGGCTGCACCGCAAGTGGGGGTTCTGCTGACCACATCGGTGAAACTCGAGGGCAGACGTTGTCCGTACCGACAGACATCTCCGCTAAAGAGCTGTATGACAAAGCGCTGGCAGAGGACACCATCATAGTCTATACAGTATCCACGCGAACCGTCGATGTCAAGGAAAGCTTTGAGAAAGAGTATCCGGGACTTACGGTAGAGGTGAGGGATCTGCGAAGCCCGAACCTCGTAGATGAGGTGGAGGCTGATGCGAAGGCACACACTCACGGCTGCGATGTTGTGATGTGCAACGATAACTCGGGAGAATTTAAGTCAAGGCTTGTAGATACCGGTATAGTTGTTCCATATATACCTGATGATATCAAAGGAAAAATGAAACAGGGCATGGTGGGAGATGTCGTGTCATTTTTAAATGAAGCAGAGATACTTTTTTACAATACGGATAAGTTCACATCGGTTCCGATAAAAAACATCTGGGAGCTGACAGATGATAAATACAAAGGCAGGATATATATGCCGAACCCTCTTCAGTCATTTTCTACTTATGCCTTTGCAGGTGCAACATTTGATCACGATGAAAAGCTTCTAAATGCCTATAAATCATGCATGGGGACTGAGCCTGATATACCTGACGGTAGCAGTGTTGCCGAAGAGTTCTGGACTAAAGTATCAGCAAATGCAGTATTTACCAACAGTTCTGATGAGGTGCTCGAAGCACTGAATAATTCTGAAGCGGATATGGGTTTTCTGGTCTCAAGCAAGCTAAGATATAAGGAAGTCGGATACGGTATAGAGCCGGTATATAATCTCACTCCTTTCTCCGGGTGCAGGACTTCCTTTGCAGTGATGATGGCATCTGAGTCAGAGCATCAGTACGGCGCAGCTCTTTTTATCAGATATTTACTTGGTGAAGCTGACGGACAGGGAGAAGGATACAAGCCCTTCTCGACAAAGGGCACATGGTCTGCGAGGACAGATGTCGCAGACGGAACAGATGTAAATGTAGAAGATATAGATCTGATAATACCTGACCAGGATCAACTTATAGCTCGCAAAGAAAAAATGACTAAGTTATGGACTAAATTGCTAAAAGAAAAATGAAAAAAATCGGTATCAAACGCAGCTTCATATTTACCCTTATAGCACTCGGACTGAGCCTGGTGCTTGTTTGGGCTGTCTATTACTTCGTGACCATAGAGCGCATACAGAGTACACAGACAGTACAGACAGAGACAAGTCTCGATGAGATACAATCCCGTGTAGAAGAAGAGCTTCTGTATCTTGAAGATACAGCGTATGAGTTTAGCAAGTTCAATACTGTCAGTAAAGCAGTCAGATCAGATGATCTGAGGTCTTTTTATGATGTGTGTGAGTCGGTCAGATCAAACATCTATCTTTTCTCCGGCAAGATCAGACAACCTTCTAATATCATCATATATGGAACAGACGGAATGTTCTCACGACTTACCGGTACCATATCCAACACAGCACTTAAAAGAGCCTACTATATGATGCGCGAAGGGCAGGAAAAAACCATATCACTTTCGTACAATAACAACACATATATAGGTGTCAGCGAGCCTGTATATTTGCAAAACCAAGTCTCAGGTTATGTACTGTGTATGATAGAACAGAGCAGGATGCTGCAGCTTATCGGACCTTATAGGGAACTTGATTATATGGGAGTTTTGTTGCTCTCGGGAGAAGAGCTTTTATGTGCGAGTCCTGAGCTTGGCATCGAGGATATGCAAAGCATCAGATCGTCTGCAGAGATAATAAAAGAAAAACAGATAGGACTGTCTGGCTTCAATCTGGTTGTCTATAGCAAGAGAAGAATATCAGAAGATCTGTCAGGGTATTTTCGTATAGCGATGCCTGTTACCATAGCGATACTTCTTGTGATCGTGGTTATATTTTTCACGTATATGAGAAGGCGGACTATAGCGGAGATGGCGCAGAGGGCAGCACTTGACCGTGAGACTACAAGGGGAATTCTTTTACAAAAGCAGATCAACGCGCATTTTACCGTGAACACCTTAAATTCCCTTCGTGCTCTGATAAATAAAGGAGATATAGAGGCGGCGACGAGGATGTGCAGCGAGCTCTCGACACTCCTTCGCTATGCCAACGAATGGGATGAGTATATCTCACTTATGGATGAATTCTATATGCTTGAGCAGTATATAGAAATAATGCAGATGCGGTATCCTGAACATATAGATGCGCTTGTGGAGTTTGATGATATATATGAAGAGCTTATGATACCGAGGATGCTGCTGCAGCCGATAGTAGAGAATGCGATAGTGCATGGCTTGCAAAAAAAAGACGGGACACTTCGCATCAGCGCTTCACTTGTCAGACAGTCAGAAAACATTGACACAGATACAGAGGATCCTTATCCGACCGATGGAGATAATAGTATTCATCAGAAAAACCTTGAAATAATAATATCCGACAACGGTGTCGGAATAGACGAAAAGACATTGAAAGAAGTGACAAGCAGACTGAAAAATGATGATAACGATACAAAAGAAAATGGGTTGGAAGGGGTAGCACTTAAAAACATAGCAAGAAGAATACATATGATGTGTGGTCCTCAGTACGGGCTTATCATAGAGTCGGAACCGGGCGAGGGAACGACCGTCAGGATCATTCTCCCGGCTATATTATTGGATAAAAACGTATGGAGTAAATAAATATCATAATCAAATCAGGACAAATGTCACTTCATAACAGTAACCTTAATTTCATACATATAATTCGTAACCGGGCATATACTCTCGCTCGAAAATCCGTATTACAATAGCTTTATATTCAAACACTAAAGCGACCGCAAATCTGGCGCAAAGTCTCGCAAGCGAGACTTGAAACAAGCGAAAGGATGTGAATGAATGGATAGAGGAAAAACAAACAGAATCAGAAGGATCTCTTGCGTAGCCTTGTGTCTTGTTCTTTTTATCGGATGTCTGACAGGATCAGGCACAGTTGATACAGCCAAGGCCAAGAAATCAACCTACTGGATCCACGCATACTGTGAGGGTTCGGGAGTGGCAAACTCAAAAAAGCTTATAGTAAAAGCGGATGTAAAAAAGAAAAAAATATATCTGAAAGGCATAGGCTACAAGACGAAGTCGTCGAAGTTTACGACGGCAAAGAAATACAAAAAAAAGTACTCCAATAAAGCGATAAAGGTCGCTTCGGGACTTAAGTACACAGATGAGGATGTATATGCCATGGGGTATGATTATTTCACCTTTGAGCAGGCGTTCGGATTGTCGAATACGGTCTATGGTCCGCTGGTAAGTATCAAGGTTGTCGGAGGAAAGGTGAAACTCATACGCTGCAGCAGCTGAGTCACTTTTAGGACAGAAAGGAATAATCATGAATAATAAAACTATGAAAAAAGCAATCACGATAGCACTCTCAGCAGCCCTGGCAGTATCAGGCCTGGTAAGCTCACCTGAGTCAGAGGCAGCGGCCAAACTGTCTATAATAGGGAAAGCTACAGTGACGGTTGGCAAAGCGAAGAAGCTGTCAATCACAGCCAAGGGATACACCGTGAAGAAGGTTACCTGCATAAGCGAAGCAAAAAATGTATCTATCAAAACATCGAAAAAGGCAGTCACCATCACAGCGAAAAAAGGGACTGCCGGTCAGGGTGACTATCTGGTCACTACGATAAAGGCAAAGAAAGGCAAGAAAACAAAGAACTACAAGTTCTATACTTCGGTGACCATACAGGGAGCATCAACCACTGAGGACATATCAACTGTTGACCAGTTGAAAAAGATCGATACCAAAAATTCCAAAGCAAAGTACATCCTTAAAAATGATATCGATATGTCGGGATGGACTAAGCCGTTTGAAAGCATGTACTGCTCGATAGATGGCGCAGGATATACTCTGAAAAATCTATCAGTCCCTCTTGTCGGAAAGCTGTATGGAGGAACCATAGAAAACCTCACCTTTGATCTGGCGATGGGATCTGTTTACGAGCAGTGGGGAGATAAATACGTTGCTCCAATATGCTTTATTGGTCCGGGGAATAATCTTGAGACGGCAACTATTAGAAAATGCAGATCGACCGGAGAGATCAATCTTACAAATACATCCGGGTATGATCAAAGCAGCGATATGAACCCCATATATGTTGCAGGTTTAGTCGGGACAAATCCGAATAATTACGGGCAGATTGAGAATTGCTATAATCTGGCTTATATCAAAACAGCAGGTTATCCCAAGGTTGCTGTAGGCGGAATAATTGGAAACATCGCCGGGAAAACAGGCGTGGCTGTGATCAGGGAGTGCAAAAACAGCGGTGGGATAAGCGTTGATAATTCCGGAGATACCGGGATGGGATGTGGTGTAGGTGGTATCGCAGGTTATGCCACGAGTGACAAAGGACTGTCTCAATACGAATAACGTGAACGCAACCAATAAAGACAGATCAGGTGGTGGTCTCACAGGATTTGGTGATCAGAGACTTGAAAATTGTATAAACCTCGCAGCGGCGGATTATGGCGTCGTAGGCGGGAAGGTAGATGAGGACATCATAAAAAGCTGGAATTACTCCGCGCAGATGTTTAAAAATGTTTACTTTAGCAGTTTAAATGAATATGGCTTTAACTGGGAA
>CAMVOY010000009.1 GCA_947169235.1 uncultured Lachnospiraceae bacterium
TACCCTTTTTCAATACCCTTTTTTCTAAATCCTACTAAAATTTTACGCTAGCAGGTTCTGACAGATCACTAAACAATAATTAAAAAACGCTCCCGGTACATCTTCTGTACCGGGAGCACTGTTACAAGGCCAAACCCTGATCATCTTCTATCAGATGAAATCAAGCAACGATTGCCCGAGCACCTTGCTCGTAGCATTCAGTGTAGCCTGATACAAAAGGTTGCTCTCGGTGAAGTTGATATACGCCTCTCCGAGATCCGCATCCTCGTTATCAGACTTTGCCTGATTGGTGTCTATCTCGAGCTCTTCGATCTTGTTTTTGGTCATCACCATACGGTTATAGCGCGAACCGTGATCAGCAAGTGCTACATTGATCTTGTCCTTTGCTCCCTGAATAGTGGTGATCATAGCTCCGAGGCTCTTAACAAGTACAGATTTCTGCAAATCCATCTGAGTCTGAAGCTGACTCTGGAGCTCTGTAAGATCCGCGATCTCTTTTGCATTCGCTCCCTCGTCGAGATCCTTGATTCTCTTTTCAACCTCGCTCATTCTCGCCTCGATGATATCGAGCTCATTACATGAGTTTTTGATATCCTCGATACTTCGTCCAGTTATGGTTCCCACCGCCTTATAAGCCTCTGTGTTTACCTGTACCGTCTGACTGAAGTTGATCTGGTACTGTATTCCCTGAGGACGCGGAGTGTAATTATTGAACAGTTCCGCGTCACTCAGATTTTCATTATTTGCATTATATGCCCATGATTTACTGTTTGTCAGGTCATCCGCTTCACATACAAAATAATGCTCCGGCTTGATGTCATTCTTATCAAAACTTGTCTTCCGATAGCTGATAGCCAGGTCCGAACCTCCACGTATTACATCATAAATCTTATCTCCAAAAACTAGCTCACCCGTCTCAGGCACGAGATAGACCTCATTATCACCCGGGTTAAGGTGTTCATTGTATTCACCGGGTGTCGTACTCGGCGGTATGATTTTTTCATCATCTTCAACTTTTTTTATGGTTACCGCTTTCACATACTCAGTACCATCTTTATCCTTGAACACGATATACGGTCCGGTTACCGATGTAGCCGTTGTAGCTGCTCCATTATCATCCAAAAGGTTGACGGTAGCCGACGAAGATGATCCATCGGCATTTGTCTTTTTAAAGTTCGTCACAAAAGACGCTGCTTCATCTGACGAATCCAAATCCTGATATGAAACCAGAATTCGGTTTGTAGACTGGAACTTCGGCGCCTCATTCGCATAATCCTGTGCACTCTTATACCCGGCAGTACCCGGAGTTGTAGAAGTTCCGATTTCCGCCCTTCCATACACATAATCATACTTTCTGATGTCGCCTACTTCCAACTGCTCATGAATCGTATATTGGACATTGTCCTGCGCCTTGTCAAACAGCAGCGCACTGTCGGTACGGAATCCTGTAAAGAGATAACGTCCGGCGTAGTCTGCATTCATATCCTGCTCGTAGATATACTGAGCGAACTGGTCGAGCTGCTTGTTTATGTCCTCACGGTCCTTTGCGTTCACGGTACCGGTAGCTGCCTGAGTTACGTACTCAACCATCGAATCCATAACCTTGTCGACATCCTTGATGGCTGTCTCGGTCGCATCCATCCACGAGGTCGCGTCCTCAATATTTTTCTTGAACTGCTCGATCTCGGCAAGCGTGGTCCTGTATTTCAGAGCCCTCACCGCGATGGTCGGATCGTCAGACGGACGCTGGATCTTTTTCTGTGTATTATACTGCTGAAGATATTTATCATACGCAACCTTATTCTTCTGCATATTCATCATTGAGTTGGTACGCATCATTCCGTTCGTAACTCTCATAAATTGTCTCCTTTCTTAAACACCTCATCAGTCCGCTTCGCGGACAGCTTCTCCTCAAGGAGAATCCTTTATTTTACACTGCCGTTCCGTTTATCAGCTTATCCAAAACCTGATTCATTACGGACAGAACCTTGTACTGGTTAAAAAGCATCTGCTGGAATACCATAAGGTCCTCAGCCTCTTCGTCCTCATCCACACCCGACACACTCTTTCTGTTCATATCGATCGCGAGGAGGAGGTTCTCCTGGCTTTTGCACAGGTGCTCTGCCTTCATGCACTCGACGCCCATCGATGACGCGAGCGACTGGATGAAGGAGTCTGGTGCTCCGTGCAAAAACATCTTTGAATCATCCTTAAGCTCTGAGAGCTTCTGAACATTTTCCCAGTTGTCATTTCCGATCGAGGTGACGTTTCCATTCTCATCTTTTATGATCGCCTTACATGCGAGTTTCTTCGGATCGACGATCAACTCTTCGCTGACCTTGAAGTTCGCAGCGTTCATATAGTAATAACTGCCATCCGCAGTCTGATCCATATTTGCTGTGTTGAAGTTGTGCTCGCCCTCTTTCATCACATAGTCTCTACCCTGTGTCGGAGTCTTGGATGTGAAGAAGTCGATTCCGAACTCATTGTAGAGGTCATGTCCCTGGTTCTGTATCTCATTGAACCTTTCCGAAAACGTTCTCACGAACTCATTCAACTGAGCGAAGTAATACGGGATTCCCCTGGCAGAGACATTCTCGCCGACCGAAACCGTCATCCTTGATGACTCCGCTGTACTCAGTATCGCATCGTTTGTTGTATCGATCGTATCATGCATCTTAAAGACGTATGTATACTCCTTAGCTGTATCATCCCATTGCGCCTCGAATGTATCATATCTGTACATCCTTCCGTTTACCATGATCTCTCCGTCATGTGTGGGGATATTAAGCAGTGCTGTGTCGTTTATGAAGTTTGCAGTCGGATCATACCCGTCATCGCCCGATGCAAAATTACTCTTTGATTTGATAGTTATCGTACTTGCATCATATTCTGAAACATATCCCTCGAGAGTGGTCGAATTATTTCCGTCTCTCATCTCAAAAAGTGACTGAAGTTTGCCTCCGAGGTTTCTCGCATGCTCAAGGAAGTCCGTACCATCCTCCCAACCGAGCTCATACAGGCCTTTTATATCGTTCATGTTTGTGTAGGTATCTTTTTGAGTGTATACGACATGGTTGATCCTGTAGCCATCTACCAAAGTGTTTCCGTTCATGTATACATAGAACTGAGTATCTACGGTAAGCTCATCAGTCTGTCTTCCGCTCGTCTTCGTGATCGTACCTTTTTTCTCGAGCGTCTCAACCTTTGCATACTGAGAGAGCTCATCGATAAGTACGCTTCTCTGATCACGAAGGTCGTTTGCCATGTTTCCGTATGACTCGATAACGTTTATCTGGCGGTTCAGAGATGATATCTTCTCAGCGATAGCGTTTATCTGATCCACAGTCGTCTTGATCTCGATATTTGCCTCATCCTGCAACTGCTGCATATTTTTACCCATGTTCTGGACATACTCAGCGAACGTCTGCGCTCTGGTCGCAGCCTCTGTTCTTATGGTCAAGTTGTTTGGGTTTCCGACGAGATTTGAGAGACTTGCATAGAAGTCATCAAAAGCGTCCATGATCCTTGACTTGTCATCACTTGTGACGTTACCGCAGATCATGTCCTGAAGAGCGTTAAGATAATATGTATCTGTATCATATTTGCTGAAAGCGGACTGAGTACGGATGAACTTGTTGTCATAGTACTCGTTTCGCTCGCGGGTCACATTTACATTTCCAACACCGAATCCCTGAACGGTGATGGCACTCTTATTAGCCACGAGAGCCTCATAGTTCGCGGTCTGTCGGGAGTAACCCTTGGTCTCTATATTTGCGATGTTGTGAGCTGTAGTCTGAATAGCGGCATTATATGTCATCATGCCGGTCTTAGAAATCTCGAGTGATCCGAATGTTGAAGGCATATGCATCTCCTCCTGTCATAAACTGTTAACTTATCATAAACTATTATCATTAAGCAAAAACTATTTCTATACCTATTATCGGACAATTTCGGTAAAAACACAACCCCTAAATAATAAAAAAACGCCCGAAAGACGTTATTTTTTGCGGTATATGCAGGAAAGTTGTTGAATGTATCACCGAACGAATGCATCAACAACTTTCCGCATGTCTTCAAGTATTATTTCCAGTTATGCTCCAAGACGCGTTATCAGGTGCTCCAGCATCTCATCGATAACAGTTATATATCTCGACGATGCGTCATAGCACCTCTGGAACTTGATCAGATCAGACAGTTCCTCATCGCCGGAAACACCCATAACATCAAGTCGTTCGTTATCGCAACTGTGTACCGTGAGCTCCTGATTCTCTACGATTCCGTTCCACACATTCGAGACCGTAGCCAGGTTTCCGATGATACCTGCATAGTAATGTGTCACATCGAACTCTGTCTGCGAGTTCGGATCGAGTGTGCCCAAGCTGTTCTCGAAGTTCTTCACCACCTGAAGTATGGCCTCGTTTGAATACCCTCCCGCCTGTGGTCTGTTCTCGTGGAACTTGGTCGGGATCCTCGAAGAATCCTGCAGGATATCCGGGTTCATGGTAAGCTGGCCGATAGTATAAAGACTCTTGTTCCAAGTGTCTTTCTGTTGCTGCCAGATGTTAAGCTCTGCAGTGGTTATTACTTCAACATCTTTGCTATTCCCGGCAACACTGGCCTTTTCAACACGCTTTCCGTTTACCTGGAAAGTATAATACGTAACCTCTGTTGCAGGAGAACCCTCTGACTTGATTTCCGCAGTCGGCGCCTCTGTGATTTCCTCGTTATAGATCCATACTTCATAGGTTTTTCCATCATTACCTTTGTAATACTGCGGTGGCTCAGCTTTTGTAAAACGTTCCATACCACGTCTCGAGAATATCTCGGTACCTGCGGTGCTATTTTTGTCATCACCGACAAATGCATTCTCAAAATCGAAAATACGTACCGCATTTCCGGCAGCATCCACGATCGGTCCACCTTCTGTATCCGTCACCGGATCATAATACTTCATAGCCTTTGTCTTGTTATCTGAACCATCTGTAGTCGCATACTTGATCGGACTCAGCGTATCATTTATCATGGTCACGATTCCGTGAACCATCGTATCGATCTGGATCTGTATAGTCATTACGATAGAAGGATCGATATAGCTGTTGTAAGCCTCGAGCCTCTCGTCATATGTTTTTGCCGCCTTATTATAGTCAGCGATCGCATCAGCCTGAGTGTAGGTGGTGCCATTGACCTTATTTGTATAGTCGATAAGCTGCGGCTTCTCACCTACATTGTTATCCGTATACTTCGCAGCGTGACCACCTCTGGCAACCATCAGTCCGCGGAGTGTACCTACATCCGTATGCTTTGAGGAATCATACTCGAGCTGGTCGTCAGTGAAGAAATCTCCGCCGTTTTCCCATTTAACCTTGAGGAGCATCGAGCCTGCGTCACGGTTGTCCGGATCGTCAACCGGCCACAGCTGACCATTTTTATCGTACTTTCCGATAGGAACCGTAGTCAATCTGTATTGGTTTGTCGTATCGAGCAAAAACTGTCCCTGTGCGAAGATGGTGATGGTTCCATCCTTCTCTTCGTTTGTCTCAAAATCGATGATCTTTGAAAGGTCATCAAGACATTTATTTCTCTGGTCACGGTAGTCGTTTGCCGGCTCTCCGATCGCCTCGTATTTCTGTATTTTTCTGTTAAGATCTTTTATGGTATTAACGATACTGTTTATGCTATCGACTTCCTGCTGGATCTCGACATCGAGGCTTGTCTGATAGCTGTTTAACTCATCCTGGAGTACCTTCGCTCTCTCCACGAACTGCGAAGCGATCGATACAACCTGGTCCTTGTATACAATGTTACCGGGGTCCTCGGCAAGTGACGCGAGGGCTGTCTTCAGCTCGGTAACCGCCGTCTGGAACTGCTCGCCGTAGAGCTCGCCCACCATGTCCTGGATCTCGATGGCGGTCTCTTTATTTTTGTCATAGAAACCGAGTCGTCCGTTCTGCATGCGGTACTGATAGTCGAGGAACTCGTTTCTGATCTGGCGTGTCTGCTGGATGACGGTTCCTTTACCGGTCATCATTATGTTATCTGACGGGCCTATCGACTTAACATAAAAAGCATCCGAAAGCAACACCTGCTGTCTGACATATCCCTTTGTCTGGGCGTTTGCCAGGTTGTGAGACGTCGTATTCAGTGACGCCTGCGCAGAGTGTAACCCGGATACTCCTGTATAAAAGCTCGTCATCAAGTTAGCCATGCGATTCCTCCCATAAATCCCAAAACGAGCCCGCACCTAATAGAGGTCGCAGACTCGAAACATCCTTGTTTATTGAGTAGCATCGAAACGCGGATGCTGAGGGGCCATTCCGTTGACCTCTGAGGCATCGCTTCCATAGTTGGAGCTGCCTGCTGTCATCTGCGCGCTTCGCATTACATTCATATTAAACTCAACCATATCCATGGATTCCTGCAAAAGCTCCTTGTTCTGTTCATTCACGGTTTTAAGTCTCTCTACCGTGCCTTTGAGCTTGTCATGGATCTGCTGTAATTTTTTCCTGTCTTCGGGCTGTTTTTGAAGAGAATCTTCGATCTCCTCGAGCGTGATCGTCTTTGGATTCTTCCCAAGGACGGTCGCGATATTCACCGCGATCTCCTCACGCTTGGCCTCGAGAGCTGTGGTCTCATCGACCATCTCTCGTTCCGTGTCCGTGATGGATTGCATCTTATCCAGATCGTTAGTCACGATAGCTCTGGTCTTCTCCTCCTCGATAGGGATGAGTTTAGCGTAGAGCTTCTCTTCCTTTGTGAGCGTATCCATCAGTTCTTCCATTAAACTGGCCACGGTCTGTCCCCCTTAACCTAAGAGCTGGCTAGCCATTTTTTCAGCTACTGCTGTGAGCGGTACATTGTAGGTACCGTTTGCAAGCTGCTCTTTGATCTCTGCTACGCGATCTTCACGAACCGGCTCAGTTTCCTTGGCAGCCTTTTTTGCCACCTGGTAAGCATTACCGAAATCCGAGATTTCTACGGCATCACGCGGTGATGCAGCATTTGCGTACGGAGAACGTCTTGTTTTGTTCGGTCCATAGACCTGATTCACAGCCATATACGAATCAATTCTCATGTTCCTCAACCTCCGTTCATAAGCGGTTTTCCGCCTTTCGTTAGCACATCGTGACATACTCATCTCGATGTGTTCACTATATTTATCGGACGTATCGCCGGATAGTTAACCCCTTTTAATAAATAATTCAAAAAAATCAAAATTCCAGTTTCTGCTGCTCAACCACTGACGCATCAAGTGTCAGATCAGCCTTCTGACCCTTGGCACCACGCCTTCTGTTACGTACCCTGCGGGCGTTAAGCGTCTGTCCATGGTAAATAAATGTCTCGGCCATCGGATCGACCGCCGTTCCGTATACAAGCTTGTCATCGATAGCCAAAGATATGGCCTTCACACCACGGCTGGTCTTCTTGAACTCGTTGACCTCTCCCACGGGGAATCCCAGCGAGAGTCCCGCATCCGTAAGAAGAATAACCTTCTTCGTGCCGGCGAGCACCTCGGAACCCGTCAACGTATCTATACCTACAACCCTGTCATCATCCGAATCGAGCTTCGTTGCGGCGATCTTCTGGCGTCCGGTCTCAAACTCGGCGCCGCTTACGAGCTTGATATAGCCGCTCTGTGTCACGAACATCAACATCGATTCATACAGCTCCTCGAAACCGATGTAAAGTATACCGTTCTCGTCGTTTTCCATCTTGCACAGGTTGTGGATAAGAGTTCCCTTGTCCTTCGGTTTGCAACGCGGGATCTTGTCCATCTTTACCTGATACATATTTCCTTTATCGGTAAATATACAGATCTTATCAGTATTCTCAACGTGGAGAGTCCTGACATATTCGGCGAGAGTCTCCGGTGTCTGACGTGAGTAAGCTCCCGCATCGATACATTTTGTATAACCGAATCTGTCGAAAAGAACGTAGAGATCCTCCACCACGACCTCCTCGACATATGCCGTAACTTCGGCGTTTGCAAGCTCAGTCTTTCGCGGTGTGGCATACTGCTTTTTGAACTCTCTGAGGCGTGTTTTCATAACCTTAAAAAGTTCCTTTTTGTCGCCGAGTATAAGTCGGTATTCTTTTATCTTTGCCTCGAGCTCTTCGTTCTCGTTTTGGAGTTTCAGTATCTCCAGACCGATGAGTCTCTGCAGAGGCATCGCGAGGATCGCATTCGCCTGCACCTCCGAGAAAAGAAGTGTTTTTGCCTGCTCCTCGGAGCCTTTATTCTTGAACTTGATATCGTCGGTCACACCCTCGATGAGGCAGGCCTTTGCCTGTGCGACAGAACTCGATCCTCTGAGTATCTCGATGATCAGATCGATGACATCGACTGCGCGGATAAGTCCCTCTACGACCTCGAGACGTTTTCTCGCCTTGTCAAGCAAAAACTCATATTCTTTTGTATAGAGTTCCTCCTGGAAATTGACGAAGGCCTCGATCATCGTTTTCAGGTTAAATGTCTCCGGCTGACCTCCGACACCGCCCTCCGTCGGGCGGATCGCGAGGAGATTGACTCCGTATGTATCCTCCATCTGGCTCTTTTTATAAAGGCCGTTTAAGAGGTTCTCGACGTCGCGGTCTTTTTTCACCTCGATGACGATACGGATGCCCTCCTTCGAGGACTCGTCCCTGACATCGGCGATCTCGTCAAAGACTTTGTTTTTCATGAGATCAGACAGCGACTGCACCAGCTTTTCTTTGTTGCCGGATACAGTGTACGGGATCTCCGTGATCACGATATTTGTTTTGCCGTACTCACCTTTTTCGATCTCGGTGCGGGCGCGGACTCTGATCTTGCCCTCTCCGGTCTTGTAGATCTCGGGGAGCTCGTCGGCGTTTATGATGATGCCGCCTGTCGGAAAATCAGGACCCGGACAGTGTCCAAGCAGCGTATCCAAGCGGACTCCCGGGGTGTCGATGTAAGCGATGGTCGCATCGATGACCTCACCGATATTGTGAGGTGGGATGTTCGTCGCCATTCCGACGGCGATACCTGTTGTTCCGTTTATAAGAAGATTCGGGAGCTGTGCCGGAAGAACGACCGGCTCCTGCTCCGTATCGTCGAAGTTCGGAGTAAAGTCTACGAGGCCTTTTTCGAGGTTCTCAAGCATACTCATCGCAGCCGGCGAGAGCTTCGCCTCCGTGTATCGCATGGCCGCTGCCGAATCCCCGTCGATGGAACCGAAGTTTCCGTGACCGTCGACCAAAGGCGCGTTCAGAGAGTAGTCCTCCGTCATATGTACGAGTGCGTCATAGATCGAACTGTCACCGTGCGGATGGTATTTACCCATCGTATCACCGACTATACGGGCGCTTTTTCTGTACTGAGAATCCGGCGTGAGTCCGAGCTCCTGCATCGCATACAGGATCCTCCTCTGCACCGGCTTCAGGCCGTCTCTCACGTCAGGCAGCGCTCTCGCCACGATAACGCTCACCGCATAATCACGGTAGGACGTCTTCATCTCCTCAGCGAAATCCAGCTGTATGATATTGTCTTCAACTGCTTTCTTAGCCATGTTATTTCTCCTTACGTATTATAGGCTTCCCAACCTGAGCCTCCGAGAAAAGTGAAACTCCGTTTCACTTTTTTCCTTATACATCGAGCACCGCGTATTTAGCCTCTTCCATTATGAACTCACGTCTCGGCGGTACATTTGATCCCATCAGTATATCCGTGATCTCATCCGCCTCGACAGTATCCGAGATAGACACCTGCGCGAGCACTCTCTGCTCCGGATCAAGCGTTGTCTCCCACAGTTGCTCATCATCCATCTCGCCGAGACCTTTGTATCGCTGAAGCTCTTTTATCTTTATGCCTTTTTTCCTGAACTTCTCAAGCTCGAAATCATTAAAAAGATACTCATTCACACGCTGTTTTTTCTTGCCGGAATTATCATCGTATGAAACCCTGTACAATGGCGGCAGTCCGCGATAGACCTTGCCCTGATAGATAAGCTCCGGCATAAATCTGTAGAAAAACGTCAGTAGAAGCGTCGATATATGTGCCCCGTCGACATCGGCATCGGTTAGTATTATTATCTTGTCATAGCGGAGCTTCGTGATATCGAACTCCTCTCCGATCCCGCAGCCAAAGGCTGATATCATGGTCTTTATTTCGTTATTTACAAGAATCTTCTCGAGCGGAGCTTTTTCCACGTTAAGGATCTTTCCGCGCAGTGGCAGCACCGCCTGAGTCCTGCGGTTTCTCGCAGTCTTTACGGTACCACCCGCCGAATCTCCCTCGACGATATAGATCTCGCACTCTTCTGCTTTTTTGGATGAGCACGCTGCGAGCTTCGACCTCGTATCGACATCGTTAAGCTGTTTCATAATATTCTTACGAGCCTTGTCGCCGGCGGTACGCGCCTTGAAAGACTTGTGGATATTCTCGAGGATGCGCTTCAGGACCTCGACATTTTTATCGAAATACAGGACCGCCTTCTCGCCCATCACCTCGTCGACAGCCGTCTTTGCGTCGGTGTTTCCGAGTTTGTTTTTCGTCTGCGACTCGAACTGGGGATCCGGATGCTTGATCGATACGATGGCAACGATCCCGTTTCGGATGTCCTTACCGTCGAAGTTGTCGTCCTTTCCTTTCAGGAAACCGAGCTCTCTCGCGTACTGATTCATGATGCGCGTGAGTGCGGTCTTGAAGCCTGTCACAAGCGTTCCGCCATCCGCGAGGTTGATGCGGTTACAGTACGAGTTGATCTGCTCGGTGTACTCGCTCGTATACTGGAATGCTATCTCGACCTCGATGTCGCCGCTCTTGCCCTCGATGTAAATGACGTCCGGATGGAGCTTCGGCACGTCACGATTTATGTACTTAACATAGCTCTGGATACCGAACTCCTCATAGAACTCAGCCTCCTCACCTGTCCTCTGATCCTTAAAGTGGATCCTCAGACCCTTGTTAAGATATGCAATCTCCTTGAGCTTTTTGCGGATGGTATCAGCCTTAAACTCGACTGTCTCAAATATCTCATCATCCGGATAAAAAGTCACCTTAGTTCCGGTATTATTCTTCAGGCAATGTCCGATCTCAGGGAGCTTGTTTCCTTTTTCAAGCTTTGTGACCGGCTTGCCACCATTTTTATATTCATCGCGGTAGATGCGTCCGTCACGGCGCACCTCGACTGAAAGACTCTTTGAGAGGGCGTTTACGACTGACGCTCCGACTCCGTGCAGACCTCCGGAGACCTTGTAGACGTCGCTACTGAACTTACCTCCGGCGTGCAGGATCGTGTAGACCACGCGCACGGTAGGGATCTTCTGCGTTGGGTGGATGTCCACCGGCACGCCTCGCCCGTTGTCCTCGATGATCACACCGCCGTCCTTAAGTAAAGTCAAGTGCAGCTCATCACAAAAACCTGCCAGGTGCTCGTCGATCCCGTTGTCAAGGATCTCCCAGATCATATGGTGGAGACCCCTCGCACCGGTACTTCCGATGTACATACCGGGACGTTTTCTCACGGCCTCGAGCCCCTCGAGGACGACTATGTCTTTTCCGCTGTATTCTTCGCTCATGGATTATCTTCCTTTCCACTTTTACATTCATGCATATGTGCTATCCGACGTCCGGCTTTCATGCTGTACGCTATCGAATCCCACCTGCTTTACCACCTTATATGGTATATCAGGCCACACGCACACACAGTATCTATTCTATTCTATATTTTACCTTTAGTCAAGCTTTTTCTATCGAGAGCCTCGAACTTTTGTTTGCCTGTTTACAGGATACTTATTTTCTGCTTGAGAGCCTCTTGGAGAACTTTAGATAAGCTGATGTTCCTTTTTTCAGCTTCTTTTGCCATCCATGCCGGTATAGATAACATCTTTTTCACAGACCTTGTGTCACGTCTGTACTTATCAATATCAGTATGGACATAGGTGACTTCAACATCATTTTTATGTTTAATCTCAGTTATAACACTTGCTTCGGGCAACTCTTTTCCGTCCTCGATCAACGCAACCAGATATAAACCCAACGCTTCTGATGCAGCACCCATTAATTCCTCAAAAGTATCACCTACTGTCTGGCATCCCTCGAGATCCGGGAACTCAACCCAGTATCCATTCTCATTATGTATCAATGCCGGATATACTTTAATCATTATTATCACCCCTTTCACAGGCCTATTCTTTTTCTGATAGACTTTTCAAGTCCTTTATTCAAATCTTTATTATGGCATGGAACCACTTCTGTTTTCCCGTCCTTTTTCATGATGTAATGACTTCCGTGGACTCTGTCCACTACCCAACCGTTTTTTATCATTAGTTTCACCAGTTCATTACCATACATTTAGTTCCTCCTCATTATACTATATAATTTATGTATTTGCAAGCTATTTTTATATATTATATATATCCATCATGCTCCTCCCTCATCTTTTTTCGAGAGCGTTATCCGTCCTACCGCCAATAAACTGTTGACTTTTCCCCTAAAATCCGTTAAAATTGACAATCGCAGATGTTTTATCTGCTCACTTATATACTGATTAAAAAATGAGGAGTACCCATATGAAAAAACCAACTATATTATCAAAAGAACAGGTTCAGGAAATCGAAAAAACATACCCGACCCCATTTCATATTTACGATGAAAAAGGCATCCGCGAGAATGCGCGCGCAATGAAAAGAGCGTTCTCCTGGAATCCGGGATTCCGCGAGTATTTCGCCGTCAAGGCAAATGCCAACCCCTTCATCCTTAATATATTAAAGGAGGAAGGCTGCGGCGTCGACTGTTCATCACTCACCGAGCTCATGCTCTCTGAGGCAGTCGGTTTCAAAGGCTCCGACATCATGTTTTCATCGAACGTGACGCCCGTCGAGGAATATCAAAAAGCCTATGATCTCGGCGCATACATCAATCTTGATGATGTCACACATGTTGATTTCCTTCGCAAAAATGTCGGCGTTCCCGAATCCATCTTCTGCCGCTACAATCCGGGCGGTGTGTTCGAGATGAGTAACGGAGTCATGGATAATCCGGGCGACGCTAAATACGGCATGACGAAGGAGCAGATGATCGACGCATTCAATGAGCTGAAGGTTCGCGGCGCAAAAAGATTCGGTATCCATTCGTTCCTTGCAAGTAACACCGTAACAAACGAATACTATCCGAAGCTCGCCGGCATACTTTTTGAGCTCGCAGTAGAGTTGAAAGAAAAGACCGGTGTTGAGATCTCATATATCAACCTTTCCGGCGGTGTGGGCGTAGCCTATGATCCGAAGGATGAGCCAAACGACATCATGGTTATCGGCGAAGGTGTACACAAAAAGTTTGATGAGATATTAGTTCCTGCAGGTCTCGGCGATGTATCTATATTCACCGAACTTGGTCGTTTCATGCTCGCTCCGTACGGACAGCTCGTGACCAAGTGCATTCATCAGAAGCACATATACAAAGAATACGTAGGACTCAACACCTGCGCGGTTGACCTGATGCGTCCGGCTATGTACGGAGCTTACCATCACATCACCGTCCTCGGCAAGGAGGATGCACCTTGTGATCACACCTACGACGTGACCGGATCCCTCTGCGAGAACAATGACAAGTTCGCCATTGACCGTCCTCTTCCCGAGATTGAGATCGGTGACTATATCGTGATCCACGACACCGGCGGACACGGCTATTCGATGGGATATAACTACAACGGAAAACTCAAATCACCTGAGCTTCTTTTGAAGGAAGACGGTTCGGTCGAGATGATCCGAAGGAAAGAAACGCCGAGAGATTACTTCTCGACTTTCGATTTTTCGAGATACTATGACAGAATCAAATTTGATGACTAACGCTCTTAAACTAAACAAGGGATGTGATTTTAATCTCTCCGCATGGCGCTCCACTCGCGTCATGCGGAGATTAAATTACACCCCTTATTTTTTATAATTATTTACTATCAAATCTTCTTGCGTTTGGACCACTTGCCATATACGGTCTGTCCCTTTACTTTGCGGTAGGCACGTATCCTGAAGTAGTATGTTCTGCCTCCCATCAGTCCCTTGACTGTCATCTTCAGTTTCTTGAACTTCTTTGATCTTGCACCCTTCCAACTTTTCTTGTTTGTTGTGTACTGAATCTGATAGCCGGTCGGTTTTTTCTTGGTGACCTTTAGAACCTTGACGGTAAATGTCGAGCCAACCCGCGATACATAGGTTGTCTTTACTTTCGACGGCCTGTCTGCTGATGAGATCTTTGATATATCGGAAACTATTTTTTCTATCACAATCGGCGGTTCGAGTTCAGGTTCCTCAACCAAGGATGCTGCAGGACCTGTGGCCGCATCCGGAGATCCTGTCGGAAGCGGTGTTCCTGTCGCGCTAGGTGAGCCAGTCGGCTTGGGTGAAGCTGATGTTCCCGGAGCCGCTGATGCATATGGAGCTGCTGACGGAGCCGGCTGGTTCCCGGAGCCGCTTCCTCCGGCACCCGAGCCTCCACCTGATCCGCTGCCTGTTCCGCTTCCTCCGGCTCCTGAGCCTCCACCTGATCCACTGCCCGTTCCGCTACCCGTCCCGGAATCACTACCGCTGCCTGCATCCGTGCCTGTTCCCGAACCGCTTCCTCCGGTTCCTGTTCCACTTCCACCGGCACTCGTGCCTCCGCCTGCGCCACTACCGGATCCACTTCCACCGCTTCCGGTACCACTTCCCGAACCGCTTCCTCCGGTTCCGGCGCCACTTCCTGTTCCACTTCCGCCTGCACCGCTTCCACCATCAATGACCGTCACGCGACCCTTGCCCGTAAACGTCTTTTTCACATAGTCAACATTCCACGTCGGTGAGAATACCACATCATATGTATGCGTCCCCACCTCCGGAACAGTACTCCCATCGGCGAAGCTCCATGCGCCATCAACCTCTGTGCTCCACTTGACCGCGTCACCGGTCAGGCTCGCATTTCCGATCGCCTGACCACTGTTGATGGTCACATCCACCGCGTACTCGCCTGACTGCGTCACGGTATAGTCCTTTCTGATGAAATAATCCGGATTACCGATCATCTGAAGCCCGCTCCCCACAATATGTGACAAGGACGACCTGATATCAAAAATACCATACAGCACTCCGTCATATCTGCTCTCATACTCCAATGCCTCAAATCTCACTCCGGGCTCACAATTAATGTCAGCGCCTCTGAACCTGGCCGTGTTTCTGGCCGGAGAGATAATGGTAGTCCCTGCCTTTAATGACCTGTTACTCACCGTATCAGGGATCGTTATGTATTCACCCGTCGGAACGATCATGATGAAGGCTTTCGCTCCGAACTCATTAGAAAAATCATAAACCTCGTCAACACTTGATGTATATCTCTTCTCATGTCCGCCCTCGTTATGAGCGACATTGCTTCCCCAAACCTTGTTATGGTCAATCATCAGCGCAAACGTGTGCTGGATACTCCCCGTGCTCCCGTCCGGCCTGGTTCCCATATAGCTGTTCGCAGCATGACCATACGTCTCAAATCTGTTCTGTTCTTCCGCAGAAACTCCCTCATTCGTCCATGAAAAATGCAACTCTGAATCATATCCTTCATACGCCTTTACGACACCCTGCGGAAGCACCGTAGAAAAAGCGAACGCCATCCCGAGTCCCCATGCCATAATTTTTCTTCTGATCCTACTATTAATCATATAATTCCTCCATTCTGTTCAAAAATTACAAAATTCGTACAAAAATAACACGTTCCGCATCATCGGAACATCCTTATATATTTCTTTAATTTGTGAAAAATCAGCAGACAAACTGCCATGACGCCCGCCGGACAACGATCGTCCTCCGGTGTGCAAGACCTTATGAAACCGCCTGAAAACAACGGTTTTTCTTAACAACATGGTGTACAACCCTCAAGACAGGTCACACGATGTTGTATCCTTCGAAGGAACTTAATCATAACACATGAAAAACCCGATGTCAATACATAAGTAAAAAAAAGATGCCCACGCGGACATCTTAATCAAAAACGTTAACTTATCATCACTGATCATCCTGTATCTCGATCCGTTCGAGCACCACATCACGCCCGGCGACAACACGCCCGTTTCCATCGCCGCAGGCGGGACACAGATATCTGTTTTCCCTGCAGGGATGATACTCGCTTCCACAGCCTCCGCAGATGACCTTCACCGGCACCATCTCAACCTCTAACTCAGACCCTTCAAGGATCGTCCCCTTCACTGCCTGCGGATAGTACTTGTGAAGATACTCAGGCAGCACATCCGTCATCTCACCGACCGACACGCACACCTTACTGACAAGTGTCGCTTTGTTTTCCTGCGCGCACTCAATCGCCTGATTCACAAATCTGACCACATAACTCATCTCATGCATATTGATCGAATCCCCTCATGGAAAAACATATGCTACGTTTTCGAAAAAAGCGCAAGCGTGCCCTCACACATATGCATTTAAACGGCTTATATTTGGTTCCATCAACCAATCCTTGTTTTTCCACCCATATACGGCTGAAGAACCTCAGGAATGTTGACGCTCAGATCCTCATTCAGGTTATTCTCAAGAAACGCGATAAGCATTCTCGGTGGCGCAACTACGGTATTATTCAGTGTATGCGCAAAATACTTTCCATCCTTACCTTTTACGCGGATGCCGAGACGTCTCGCCTGCGCATCCGAAAGGTTTGAACAGGAACCAACTTCGAAATATTTTTTCTGACGCGGAGACCAAGCCTCCACATCGACAGACTTGATCTTCAGATCAGCAAGGTCACCCGAGCAGCACTCGAGAGTACGAACCGGAATATCAAGCGAACGGAAAAGATCAACGGTGTTCTGCCACAGCTTGTCAAACCACATCGGGCTCTCCTCAGGCTTGCAGACAACGATCATCTCCTGCTTTTCAAACTGGTGGATACGATAAACACCACGCTCCTCTATACCGTGAGCTCCTTTTTCCTTGCGGAAACACGGAGAGTAGCTCGTCAGGGTCTTCGGAAGCTCCTCCTCAGGTATGATCTTATCGATAAACTTACCGATCATCGAGTGCTCACTCGTTCCGATCAGATAGAGATCCTCACCTTCGATCTTGTACATCATGGCGTCCATCTCCTCGAAGGACATAACGCCCGTAACCACGTTCGAACGGATCATGAAAGGCGGTACACAGTATGTGAATCCGCGATCGATCATAAAATCTCTCGCATAAGAAATAACCGCCGAGTGAAGTCTCGCGATATCACCCATAAGGTAATAGAATCCGTTTCCTGCCACATCTCTGGCTGCATCGAGATCGATTCCGTTGTGCTTCTCCATGATCTCGGTGTGATACGGGATCTCAAAATCGGGAACAACAGGCTCTCCGTATCTCTCAACTTCGACGTTTTCCGAGTCATCTTTACCGATCGGTACGCTCGGATCGATGATATTCGGGATCACCATCATCCTCTTTTTAACCTCTTCGGCAAGTGTGACTTCCTGCTCTTCAAGCGCCTTGAGCTCCTCAGCCTGAGCTGTCACTTCAGCCTTTACCTGCTCAGCCTCGTCACGCTTACCCTGCGCCATCAGAGCACCAATCTCCTTGGATTTTTTATTTCTCGCGTTACGTATATCATCAGCCTTCTGCTGCACATCTCTTCTCTTCTTATCGAACTCGATAACCTCATCCACGAGCGGCAGCTTCTTGTCCTGAAACTTTTTCTTGATATTCTCCTTAACTACGTCAGGATTCTCACGCACAAATTTAATGTCCAACATTGTCTCATATCTCCTTATTATTAATAATACTAATAGAATAACAAACTATATGATATCACATAAAAAACAATTTATCAACAACAGATTTCAGATAGGGCCCCGAACGGACAGCTAAAGCTGCCCGACCGGGGCCCCACATCAAATTCTTATTCTTATCGAATAGTGATACTTCCCATCGAAGCATCCACCTTAAAGTATCTTTCCTCACCCTCACTGTCTTTAGCTGAACGCTTGATCTCATCGCCATCCTTCTCATCCATAAATACGATATTACCAAGGCTCACATCCAGATCAAGGTCGTACTTGTCGGCAATCTGGTCTTTCGGCTGTGGCAGCTCATAATCAAAACTCCCGAGCGAAAGATCAGCATCTACCTTATAAAGATCTGATGTCTTGATCTTTGCCGCACCTGCAGATAAGTCAAAATCAGCTTTTCCGTCACACTTAACGCCCTCTAACTCGAGGTCTCCCGCTGACAGATCCACATCCATCTGATGTGCAGTCATATACCTGATCATAAGCTTCCCGGCAGACAGATCAGCATCGAACTTATCAGCCTGTATCGCATTTACATCTCCCGAGCCCTGAACCTTAACATCTCCCATCGACAGATCGAGATTATATGACATCACCGCATCCTTCGGTACTTTCAGATTGACCTTTCCGGAACCTGCCTTCCATCCAAACCAACTGAAACTCGATTCCTCGCCGATACTGAGTTCGGAACCTTTTTGCTCGACTACCGGCTTCTCACCGAAATCACCGTTCATCTCAACAGTGATCTGATCCTGATCACTTACCTCGATCACAAGCTCCGAAGCACTTAAGTTAACATTGATCCTGTCAATACCTGTAGCGCCAAATGTCTTTTTGTCATCAACCACTACTGTCTTGCCACCGAACATCCTTCCGCAACCTCTGAATCCGGTGATCACAGGCAAACCTCTGAAGATATTAAGCGAAGTATTCACTGTCAAAAATGCCAGGATGATTATCAATATCAGCAGCCATGTAGGCATTCCCTTTTTCTGCTTGAATGTCCAATCCTTAACCCCGGGCTGAGCTGCTCCACTCTGATCACCAAAGCCAGCCTGACTGCCTGCACCCGTATCACTACCGGGAGTACCGTAAACTTCTCCGGAATAAGTTGAAAAGTCTGTCTCTTTTGCTCTTTTTATACCCTTTTCAACTTCCCTGAAACGGTTGCTGACGCTCGAGGAATACACGAGAAGTCCAACACCTATCGCCGAGAACAGAAGTACCGAATCATCCACTATCTCACCGATAAATCCCGGGAGCACATCACCCACACCGGATGCGGCCGGACCCAGGATGATTATGATTATACCCAAAACTATAAATGCTGTTCTTTTTCCGACCCACTCATCACTGGCCATCTGGATCTCCATGGCAGCACCGCCGTTCAGCGAGATCGCATCCTTATTCACCTCACCGAATCTCTTGGTCTGACCTGCCGCTACTATGAAAAATGCCACGGCACCGGCTATACATGCAAAGAACATGGAATTGCTGATCGCATCGACCACAACGTGCGGAGCCCCGATACCAAGGACTGTTTCCAGAACGCTGTTGATGAATGGTGCCAGTATGCACAACGCCACAGCCATAGCCACACATCTCGCATGTTTTTTGGTATATTTCAAATATTTTTCAACATCCTCAAGCGTCCAGTTAAGCCATCTGCGCGGACGCTTTTTGTTATTGTTGCCATAATTATTCTGATAATTGTTCTGATTCGCTCCATAATTCGGCTGACCTGCACCGCCATCTTGTGCTCCACCTGTAAATCCCGCACCGGCACCCGCGGTTGCAGCTGCACCAACTGCTCCTGCAGCCATACCTGCCGCCGTAGCTGCGCCTGCTGCAAATCCTGCACCGGATGTATCCTCCGTAGTATCAGCGCCTACAGAAGCATCCGCTCCTGTTGCATCAGTTCCAAATGAAGCATCAGAAGTTCCCTCAACGTCTGCCTCCTCACCGGTACTCTTGGTATCCTCTGCCTGTGTTTTCTCTGACTCCTGCATAGCAGGCGCATCCTTTACCGCATCAGCGATACCCAGCTCATCAGCGATCTCCTGGAAGTTCCCAAACTCGGAAATAACGATACCCACAGCCTCGTTTTCATTTTTGCCATCGGAAATGAGCGTTTCGTATTTATCCTCCATCATCTGGAGCAGCTCCGCTTTCGCTCTCAAGACATCTGTTGTCTCATCCACTCCGCGAAACATATTATCAAGAAACTCTTTAAGTGCCTCCATCAGTACACCTCCGTTTTTTTCTTTCCTGTTCTTTTTCCTATCCTTTATTCATCGATATGTTATTTCAGAAAAACATCAACTTTTATATTGTAGCATATTTCTTCTCAGGTTACAACAAACCTGTCTATAACATCCTTCGTCAGTGCCCACTCTTCACACTTGTCCTTGAAATGCTCCTTACCCTTGTCTGTGATCTTGTAGTAGGTACGGTTCTTTCCGTTCTCACCTACCTGCGAAAAAGACTCGATGTAATCGTTCTTCTCCATCCTGGTGAATGCCGAATACAGCGTCGTCTCCTTGATCACATATTTCTCATCCGATATTTCCTTGATCCGTCTGGAGATCTCATACCCATACGAAGGCTCCTCGCGAAGCAAAAATAGTATGATTGTATCATTATACCCGCGGATCACATCACTACTGATCATACGCACACCTCCTAATTATTCTCTCAAGGTTATCATACCACGACCATCATATCACGCCTGACGTATCACGTCTGTCGTAGTATGTTAAACGTAGTATAACACCTGTCGTAGTATCTGTCAACCCCTTTTTTCAAAAAAAAATGAAGCCCGGCGTCCGCTATCGCTTCCGCCGACCCTCGTAGGTTCAGGCTTATGGAACTGTTTTCATCTTAGTAATCCTTGATCTGCATGGTAGCAGGTGTCGTTCCTACTAAACCTCTTTTCTTCTCAATTTAGTCGGAACGTCAAAGCCCTCCACTCAAACATAGGAGTCCCGGAAACAAACCCCACTCCGACCAAATGACCTAAATCATGAAAAAAGTCGGAATCCTATTCCATAATTCATGTACAACCAGTCAAGCCGACAAGAATTCTTCCGACTTTTTGAACAAAAACTGTAATTTAGTCGGAGTCACCTCTGCTTCCGCTCCTTTTCAAATCTCAGCCATACAAAAAAATTCCGACCAAACCGCCCAAAAAGACGATTTGATCGGAACTCACTCTGTTTCCACCGATAATGAAAACCTCGTGTACTTATTTGTTGCCATATAAACAACTAATTAGGATTCATCTTCTATTTGCCGAAACAAGCCGAGCAGATAGAATAAAATTTGCCAAATAAAGATCATCCTCGTGGAAACATTTCCGTTTCCACGAGGATGATACTTTATAAGCAATTATACTATTTCTCGGCCTTACGCCTCTTTCTTGACCGGCGCCTCCTTCGGCTTTCCGGTCGCAACATCAATAATTACATGCTTCGGACACTTCATAGAACACAATCCGCATCCGCGGCACTTCTCCGGATCGATGTGCGCAATATTGTTCTCCACATGAACCGCATCGAAATTACAACTCTTCTCGCAGATACCGCAACCGATACATCCGGCCTCACACACGGCCATGACATCCTTGCCCTTGTCAGTGGACGAGCACTGAACCATGTAGAACGTCTTGCCCTGAGTAGGACCATACGGGATAAGCTCGATGATATGCTTCGGACATGCATCTACACACTGACCGCATGCCACGCACTTCTCGCGATCGACAAGTGCGATACCCTGATCAGTCACATGGATCGCATCAAACTGACATACGGTAGTACATGATCCGAGACCAAGACATCCCGATGCACAAGCCTTGCCACCCGCACCCGGGATCGCTGCAGCCGCACGACAGTCCTCGATGCCGACATACTGATACTTATCCTTTGCCTTCTCACACGTGCCCGCGCACTTAACGAAAGCAACCTTCTTCACTGTAGCGCCCGCATCGACACCCATGATCTTTCCGATCTCGGCTGCCACCGGAGCACCACCGACAGGACATCCGTTAACCGGAGCTGTCCCTGCAACGATCGCGTCTGCCAGGCCGTCACAACCCGGGTAGCCGCAACCACCACAGTTGTTACCGGGCAGGCACTCACGCACCTTAACCACTCTCTCATCAACCTCGACAGCAAACACCTTTCCGGCTACTCCGAGGAGTATACCGATAAGGATACCCAGCACCGCCAGCAGAATGATGGAGAAGATAATAATTGTAGTCATATCAATAACCTCCTATATAATCCGATCATCAGAAGCTGACGCCGCCAAATCCACAGAAAGCGATAGCCATCAATCCTGCCGTAATAAGCACGATCGGCGTACCCTTCATGGCTGACGGGATATTGCTGTTTTCAAGTTTCTCTCTGATACCTGCCATCAGACATATCGCCAGGAAAAATCCCACGGCAGCACCGAATCCGCGTATGGTAGCCTCGAGGATATTGTCTCCGTTCTGAACCGAAAGGAGCGCCACACCGAGAACCGCGCAGTTCGTAGTGATCAGCGGCAGATACACACCGAGTGCCTGATACAGGCCCTTCATGGCCTTTTTCATGAACATCTCGACAAACTGTACCAGCGCTGCGATCACGAGAATAAATACGATAGTATTTAAGTACTCAAGCTGATTCGGCAGCAACAGCAGGTTGTAAAGTGTACTGGTTATAAGTGAAGCGATGGTGATGACGAAAATAACCGCACCACCCATGCCGGCAGCTGTCTGAACCTTTTTGGAAACTCCGAGGAACGGACAGATTCCCAAAAACTGGCTCAACACGAAGTTGTTGACGAGCGCTGCCGTAAACAGAATAGTAAATAACGTCATGCCTCATCACCTCCATTCTCGGATTCAGCTGCTTTTTCCTCAACAGTCGAAAGCATCTGATCATCCATGGTAGCCGCCTTATTATCCATCGGATCGTCGGAAATCTCCGGCATATCCGGATGCTTCTTATCGTTGTCAGGCTTGTTTGTAGCCGACGGCAGCAGGAAGCGATTCTGCACTGCGGTCAGGCCTGCGAGTACGAAAAATGCTCCGGGCGCCATAACAAAGATCGCGATGTGCGCTACGGAAGGGATGATCTCGTAACCGAATACCGCACCTGAGCCAAGTAACTCTCTCACGATACCGATACAGGTAAGACCGACCGTAAATCCAAGTCCCATACCCAATCCATCAAAGCATGATGCCATGATCGGGTTTTTCGATGCATAACTCTCCGCACGACCGAGGATGATACAGTTAACCACGATCAACGGGATATACACGCCCAGCGCCGCATCGAGGAAAGGCACAAAGGCCTTTAACAATAGCTGGACGATCGTTACAAACGACGCAACCACGACGATGAACGCCGGGATACGTACCTTATCGGGAATGATCTTTCTGAGAGCCGAGATCAACATGTTACTGAGCACGAGCACAACCGTGGTAGAAAGCCCCATGCCGACACCGTTGATAGCTGATGACGTAACAGCCAATGTCGGACACATACCGAGCATAAGCACGAACGTCGGATTCTCTCTGACGAGACCATTACTCATTCTTTCGCCAAATACACTCATCACGCAGCCCCCCTTCCTGCAGCATCACAGAACAGGACGCCCTTGACTGCATTGGTCACCGCACGGGATGTCACGGTAGCGCCTGAGAGCGCCTGTACCTGTGAGTCCGTAGCAGCTTCTTTGTTGTACATATTCTGGGAAGGATCAGACGGAAGAACCTTTCCGGCAAAGCCTGCCTGCCAGTCCTCGTTCACACAGTTGGCTCCGAGTCCGGCCGTCTCTGACTGAGCCGTGATGGAGATCCCTGTGACCTTTCCCTCTGCATCTACACCAAGCGCGAAGCTTACTGCTCCGCCGTAACCTTTTTTGGCATCAACGAGGTAAACGTTTCCGCCGTTAGATGTCGGGTGAACTTCCTTCACCTCAACCCATGTAGCGAGCGTCTCGCCCTCTGCCACCTCGGCATTTGCGAGATTGTGCTTTGAAAGATAATCCGCTGCCGCATCAACCTTGGCAGTATCGTTATCCTGCACACTGTCGCCTGATGCAACAACCTTTTCGCATGCCTCGTTATTTGTCTTTGCCTGTGCCTGGTCGATAGGATCCTTTGTGATCGCATATACACCCGCAAGCACTGCGCCAAGTACCAATGTAATTAAGCAAAGGATGATGGCGTCTTTGATCATAGTATCTTTTTTCTTTTCCATGTCACGCCGCCTCCTTTTTCTTTTTCTCATGCTCCTTACCGAAAGGCTTCGGTATGGAGAAGCGCTCGATCAGGGGCACACAACAGTTTCCGATGATGATCGCGAAGGAAACACCCTCTGCGCTCTCTCCGAAAAATCTGAACAACGCCGTAAGCAAACCGAGCAGTATCGCATATATGACCTGACCTTTTTTCGTTATCGGACTGGTCACATAGTCGGTAGCCATGAACCATGCACCTAGCATCAGACCGCCACCGCAAAGCTCGTAAAGGATCGGATACGGAGCTCCGCCGACTGCGAGCTGATAGATCAGATCGATCACAGCAAATGTTCCGATGTAGATCACAGGGATCTGCCATGTGATAACTCGACGGATGAGAAGGTAAGCCGCACCGAGTAAAAGTGCCGCACATGATGTCTCACCAATGGTACCCGTCGTTGTACCTAAGAACATATCCATGAGATTCGGAAGTCCGCCGATCGTAGCTCCCTGCTTTACCTGCATAAGAGGAGTTGCTGCCGATGTCGCATCAACTGCGATTCCGTACATCCAATCAGCGCCCTCTTTGATAGTGAAGCTTGTCATCGCACTCGAGAAAGAGAGTACCATGAAGCACCTACCTGCGAGTGCAGGGTTCATGAAGTTCTGTCCGAGTCCTCCGAAAATCTGTTTACCAACAATGATCGCAAAAACACCGCCGACCACGCACATCCAAAGAGGAATGGTGTTCGGAAGGTTCATCGCGAGCAAAAGTCCTGTAAGTAACGCAGAAAAATCTCCCGTAGTTACAGGCTGTTTCATACATTTCTGCCAGATCCACTCAGCCACGATACATGTAACGCATGTGGTCAGGATCACAAGTACCGCACTCAGACGGAAGTTATAAATACCAACCGCCGTTGCCGGAAGTAATGCGATCACCACATCCCTCATGATTGACTTCGTTGATGATCGGTCTCTCACGTGCGGAGAGGAGGATACGCTTAATAATTTCTTTTCCTGTTTTTCTTCCATGATCATGCGCCCTCCTTTCCTTTATTTGCTTCTTCCTCTGCCTTTTTCTTTGCAGCCGCCTCAGCTTGGGCTTTACGATTCTTTGCCATCACAGCCTGTCTGCACTGCTTGAAGGTCTGAGTAAGTCTGCGCTTAGCCGGACATACAAACGTACATGTACCGCACTCGTAGCACTCCATACCATTCAAGGCTTCAAATGCTTCGAGATCGTTTCTCTCGCCTGCCTGCGCCATCATCTGCGGCACGAGGTGGCACGGACATACGCTTGCGCAGCGTCCGCAACGGATACAGTTTGTCGGCTCATTTTTCAGAACCTCATCCTCAGAAAAAGCAAGGATGGATGAGCTCGTCTTCGTGATAGGTGTGTCGAGCGTGTACATCGCCATACCCATCATCGGTCCGCCTGAGATGAGCTTCGCAGCACCCTCCGGCTTGAGACCGCCTGCAGCATCCAACACCTCTGCGTGGCTCATACCGAAACGAACGAGATAGTTCTGCGGATCAGCCATAGCCTCACCTGTCAGTGTCATCACGCGCGTCATCGATGGAGTCTGCTTTACGACAGCATCGTAGATAGCCAACATCGTCTGTACGTTGTCCACGATACAGCCGACATCAGCCGGAAGCAGTTTCGCATGAAGTCTGCGTCCGGTCGTCACATAGATGATCTGACGCTCCGCTCCCTGCGGATATTTGGTCTTTAATCTTTTAACGGTGATATTGGGATCGCTCTCCGTAAGATAGGTGAGCTTTTCGATAGCTTCGGGCTTATTATCCTCGATCGCGATCACGCCCTTGGCATTTTTAAAAATGGAAAGCACGACTCTGAGTCCCTCGATGAGTTCCTCCGGTCGCTCCAGCATCAGACGATAGTCTGAAGTCAGATAAGGCTCGCACTCCGCGCCGTTGATGATGACATGATCGATCGCATCCTCATTCTTCGGTGTGACCTTTACGTTGGTCGGGAAGCCCGCGCCACCCATGCCGACGATGCCGGCATCCTTGATGATCTGGCGGATCTCATCCTTTGACAGAGACTTATAATCTCTCTCTGTTCCGAGTCCGTCGATCGGTGTGTAGTTTTTGTCGTTCTCAATGACAACACAGGTTGCTTTCGCACCGGATGAAAGTGTCCTGGGCTCGATCGCTTTGACCTTGCCTGATACGGAACTAACGATGTTCGCCGAGATAAATCCGCTCGCCTCGCCGATACGCTGTCCCATCTTCACTTCGTCTCCGACGCTCACCACCGGTGTCGCCGGCGCACCGATATGCTGACTCATCGGAAAGACAAGCTCATCACCCGCTTCAAGCGTTTTGATGGGCTTGTTTTCGGAAAGAGCCTTACCCTCATAGGGGTGCGCACCTCCTCGAAAGGTTGACAGTCCCACGGTTGTTACCTCCTTGTTTTATATTTGGTAATCATAGTGAAAAATACGCCGAAATGCCTTTTTCACCAAATACTCTCACGAACAGTATTTTAACACAATTCAAGCAGACTTTCAATAGAAAAATACGCCCGACCAACATTGACAAAACCATCAACAGTCCAGCGCATTTTTCGATTTAAAAACAAAAGTCACTCAGTCTGCAAGCTTACGCATTGCGATACACGATCATCCCGCTACAAATAGTGTACTTTACCTCTCCCGGAAGCTCCCAACCGAGGAAAGGTGAGTTATCCGACTTCGATGCGAAGCCTTCTACCTTCCATGTTTTATCAGGATCAAAAATAACCAGATCGGCCACTCCTCCGACCTCTATCGGCCACGGCTTAAGCGAGTAAAAATCCGCTTGATTTTTACTCATCTTTTCCAAAAGTTGCATCATGGAAAGATGTCCCGGCTTAACAAGATTTTTGATACCGAGACCAAGCGACGTCTCGAGTCCGATAATACCGCTCGGAGCTTTATCCATCGGGACATTTTTCTCCTCACGTGTGTGAGGCGCATGGTCGGTCACGATCATATCGATGGTTCCGTCTTTGAGCCCCACGATGATCGCCTGTCTGTCGGCTTCAGTTCGTACCGGTGGGTTCATCCTCGCCATCGTACCGTACTTAAGCACGGCATCCTCAGTCAGAGAAAAATGATGAGGAGTTGCCTCGGCATGTATGTCTGCTCCCTTATTTTTATACTCCCTCACTATGTCTACGGAAACTGCCGAGCTGATATGCTGTATACAAACTCTCGCCTTCGTCTCGAGTGCTACCTGGCAGTCGCGCTTCACCATAACATCCTCAGCCTCATGAGAAGCTCCACCGTAATTCAACTGTTCGGAAACCTTTCCCTGATTTACTCCGGGAGCAACTATAAACTTAGGATCTTCCTCGTGAAGGCTTATAGGCATACCGATCTCGTATGCTTTGGCAAACGCATTTCTGAGTATGTATTCATCCATGATAGGGAGTCCGTCATCGGTAAAGCCGGCAGCTCCCGCTGCCTTTAAGATGTCCATATCAACAAGCTCTTTACCGGCCATGCCCTTTGTCACGGTCGCACAAGACAGAACGTGGATCCCGGTCTTTGCTCCCTTATCAAGCACGTACTTAAGCGTCTCAGGGTTATCCACTGCAGGCTTAGTATTTGCCATACAAACAACGGTGGTGAAGCCGCCTCTCTTTGCAGCCTCTGCTCCTGTCTCGATATCTTCTTTATGAGTGAATCCCGGATCTCTGAAATGCACATGAGCATCCATTAGTCCCAGTGCCACCACACATCCGGTCGCATCGATGACTTCGTCATCTTCCCCTGCGGGCAGATCCTTCCCGACCTTAACAATCTTTCCATCATTAATAATAATATCAAGATCGTCCTCAGTTGATGTAAACGGATCAACCACGTGACCACCTTTTACAAGCATCATATCATCTAAACTCCCAAACAAAAAAACAATACACGAAATGGAACAAGTATATTTGCTTTTAAAGCAGGGGCTGTCAATAATATGTTTTGCAGGATGAAATATGTGTATCACCGTGAGGGATATCTCTTTAACGTCGTTGCGTAGCACGCGTATTCTGCGTGCATGCAACGTGACGTTAAAGAAAGAAGCGAAAGCGTGCCCTCACGGATACACATGCTCATCCTGCACCATTATTGACAGCCCCGGTAGGATACGTTCTTCATCCCGAAAGCATATATCATTAGCTGTTCTGCCTTAAATCACCAGTATGTTTCAGTCGCACTATAAATCACCAATTGCTCATGAATCCATCACCAGTTAAACTTATAAACAGTCGTAGAGTTAAACGCCTCTCCCTTCGGCAGATAGCACGACAAAAACTCCGGAATATTTACAGCATTCGGGAAGAACTGTGTCTCGAGACAAACAGCATCACGCTTGTTGTAAACATGTCCGCCCTTGCCGCTCACACCGTCAAGGAAGTTTCCTGAATAGATCTGGACACCCGGAAGATCAGTAAACACATCCATGCTTCTTCCCGTGCTCTCCTCTGAAAGAGTAGCAACCTTGGCATAACCTCTCGGATCCTTTCTGAGAACCCAGTTCTGATCATAACCGCCGGCACCCTTGAGCATCTCATCATCGGCATCGATATCCTTTGAAAGCTTCTTTGTCGTACGGAAATCAAAAGCAGTACCCTCGACATCGATAAACTCTCCTGTCGGGATAAGCTCACCGTCAGCCTTTGTAACCTGATCTGCATTGATCTGAAGTGAATGCTCCACAACCGTACCTGAACCCTCACCCTTCAGATTAAAGAATGAATGGTTGGTAGGATTGTAGATAGTATCAGCATCAGAGCGGGCGAAATACTCGATCTTTAACTCGTTGTCATCAGTAAGTGTATAGGTAACCTTCACCTCAAGAGCGCCCGGAAATCCCTGCTCACCGTTTGGACTTACTCTCTCAAAATAAACAGCGTTATCACCTGCGGTATCACCTTTGTACATTACTTTATTATACCAGGGCTCGCCACCGTGAAGATTGTTGTTGCCATCATTTTTCTGAAGATCATAATCCGTTCCGTTGAGATTGAAACGCGCATTTCTGATGCGGTTAGCATGTCTTCCGACAAACGCTCCGAAGAAGGTGTCACCATCCTCGTAGCCTGCAACATCATCGAATCCGAGAACCACATCATCGACCTTTCCCGACTTGTCGGGAACGTTGATCGCCTGCACTGTCGCACCGAAGTCAAGAAGTGCCACACTCATGTTGTTCTTATTTGTGATCGTAAACTTGGTTACGCCCACACCGTCCTTAGTTGTTCCGAACTGCTCTTTTGTTACTGCCATTTTACTACCTCCATTCATTTTGAAAAATATTCCGACACGCAAACTCCCCCTCGCGTGTAAGTTTCATAGCTTAAATATCACTCAGCCTGATCAGCTTTTTCTTCTACGGTTATCGCAAGCCCCAGCTCCTTTAACTGCTCATCATCAACAGTTCCCGGTGCCTCCGTCATAAGACATGATGCATCCTTAACCTTCGGGAACGCGATGACATCACGGATAGACTCGGCACCGACCATCAGCATGATCATACGATCAAGTCCGTATGCGAGACCCGCATGAGGCGGCACTCCGTACTTGAAAGCATCCAGAAGGAATCCGAACTGCTCGTGTGCTCTTTCTCTGGTGAATCCCAGCGCATCAAACATCTTTTCCTGTATATCATCGCGGTGGATACGAATAGATCCGCCACCAAGCTCTGTACCGTTAAGTACGATATCATACGCCTCGGCACGAACACGTCCCGGATCAGACTCCAGGAATTCAAGGTCCTCCTCCATCGGCATCGTAAACGGATGATGCATCGCCTGATAACGACCGAGATCCTCGTTATACTCAAGAAGCGGGAACTCCGTTACCCAAAGGAAATTAAACTTGCTCTCATCGATGATCTCCATCTGACGGGCGAGTTCGAGACGAAGGTTGCCGAGCACATCCCAAACAACCTTATTTTTGTCCGCAGCAAATACGAGAAGATCTCCCTTCTCACCATCCATAGCTTTGACAAGAGCATCGAGCTCATCCTCCGTCATAAACTTCGCAAAGCTCGACTTGTATGTACCATCCTCATTCACCGCAAGGTAAGCAAGACCTTTTGCTCCGAAATCCTTGGCAAAATCCACGAGCTTATCGATCTTTTTACGCGGCATATCGCCCTGTCCCTTTGCGTTCAGTCCTCGCACGGATCCGCCTGCCTCGATAGCGCCCGTAAATACGCCGAAGCCACAACCCGCAACAACATCCGTTACGTCTACAAGCTCCATGCCGAATCTGGTATCCGGCTTGTCGGAACCATAACGGTTCATCGCCTCGATCCACGGCATCCTCTGAAGCGGGATCTCAACATCCACTCCGACTTTGGCAAACACCCTTTTCAAAAGTCTCTCGTTAACGTCGATAACATCATCGATATCAACGAATGAAAGCTCCATATCTATCTGCGTGAATTCCGGCTGACGATCGGCTCTTAGGTCCTCATCGCGGAAGCATCTCGCGATCTGGAAGTATCTGTCATAACCCGAGCACATCAAAAGCTGTTTGAAAAGCTGCGGGCTCTGTGGTAACGCATAAAAATTCCCCGGATGAACCCTGCTCGGTACCAGGTAGTCTCTCGCTCCCTCGGGAGTAGATTTCGTGAGCATCGGCGTCTCTATCTCAAGGAAACCTTCCTCTGCCAAAAATGCTCTGACCTCCATACAAACCTCTGATCTTAACATCAGATTTCTCTGAAGATCCGGCCTTCTCAAGTCAAGATAACGATACTTAAGTCTGACCTCATCCTTAGTCTTTGAGTTCTCCTCGATTGGGAACGGCGGAGTCTCACTCTCGGAAAGGATCCTCATATCCTTCGCGATAACCTCGATCGAGCCTGTCGCCAGATCCTCGTTTACAGCACCGCCTCTCTTTGCGACCTCACCGGTTACAGCGATAACGAACTCAGCTCTCAGATGTCCTGCACGCTCGAAGTTCTCTGTTCCGATCTTATCCTCCTCAAAAAGTATCTGCAACAGTCCCGATCTGTCTCTCAGATCCACGAAACAAAGTCCACCCTTATTTCTGTTCTTCTGTACCCATCCCATGACGGTTACAGTTTCCCCGATATTGCTTTCAGATAGTTCCGCACATCTGCAGGTGCGGTGCAAGCCTTTCATTGATTCAGCCATTTTTCATTCACCTCATAATAGTTTATTTATTATTATCATTAATAATATTCACATCACAATTTCAAGAATATCACATCGAAATTCTAAATCACTAATTCATGGGTGGAGCGCATTTAATTCACATTCGGCGAGGGTCATTTGCAAGCGTCGGTGCGTAGGCGCCGTATTTTGGCGCCATGCACCGCTACGCTTGGAATTAAGCGCAAGCGGGCCCGAGCGAATGTAATTAAATCGCGACACCCTATAGATTAGTCATTAAACACTTCTCTGATATCTGTAAACCCTTGCTCCGTGAGCTGATCCTTCTGGAACTTTTTGTTCTTTTTCATGCGCATGACACTGACATGTGCCCCCTCAGCCCGAAGCTTATTTGCCTGATCTATCGAGGATCTCACCTGATCTGCCGTGCATTTTTTGTCGATCAAAAATGCCACCTTCTTACTCTCGGACGGGATCTGGTATCCACGCTCCATAAGTAACATCGATATCCTCTCGAAACCGATCGAGAACCCGCACGCCGGCGTGTCCTGTCCGGTGAACCTTCCAACCATCGTATCGTAACGGCCGCCGCCTCCAACAGATCCGCCGTACTCATCCATCGCGATCTCAAAGATCGGTCCGGTATAGTAGCTCATGCCTCGAACCAGAGTAGGATCAAAAAGGATCTTAAACTCCGTAGCAGAACTGTCCGCTGCCACACTCATGATCTCTGAAAGGTTGTCGCTGACTCCCTCCTCGAGACTGTCACCGAGAGTCGATGCCAGATCTGAAAGTCTGTCGAGTCCGACCGCTCCCACACCGTCTGCACCCTCACTCAGATCCTGAGCGGCAAATATACTCATGCACTTATCAACTGCATCCTGTGCATAGCCGGCTGAAAGTAACTCCTCCTTTACGCCGTCGGCACCGATCTTGTCCATCTTGTCAAGCACGATAAATACGTCGTCATACTGATCCTCATTGAAGCCGCAATACTTTGCGATGCCCTTTAGTATGCGTCGATCGTTTATCCTTATCGTAAAGTTTTTAAAATCAAGTTTTCCGAGAAGCGTTGTCATGGCAAGTATAAGCTCGATCTCAGCAAGGTTAGAGGCCTCACCGAGTATATCGATATCACACTGCATAAACTGGCGGAATCTCCCTCTCTGCGGACGGTCCGCTCTCCAGACATTGCCGAGCTGCATCGCCTTAAATGGTGAGCTTAGCTCCGCACTGTTATTCGAATAATACCTTACCAGAGGTACGGTGAGATCAAACCTGAGTCCTCCGTCCGTGAGATCCGCTTCCTCCTTTGCCTCAGCCAGACGAAGCTTCTCCCCGCGCTTTAATATCTTGAAGATCAGCTTTTCATTCTCACCGCCATGTCCACCGGTGAGGTTCTCTATAGGCTCCACACACGGTGTTTCTATCTGATCGAAGCCAAAGCTTTTGTATGTCTTTCTTATCATGTCAAGAACATACTCTCTTATCTCCATCTCGCGTGGAAGTATGTCTCTCATTCCTGTTGTCGGTTTCTTTTTCAGTGTCATTTTTTCCTCCAATTATAAAGTGCGTGTGCACATTTTTTCTGATATCAGATCACCTTTCGGTGCGTCATCGCATGTCTTTCGATCTCGTCATCAAGGATCTTTTGTTTTCTCGCGATCATCTCATCGATACGTGAGATATAATCCTCGACACTCTTTACATTTTCTATTCTCTCTATCCTGGTCGGCTCAGAAATATGATGTCTTCCGAAAACCACCTCATCTTCGCCGTCTTTTTTATCTGTCTGCGGACGCTCATGCACGACATGCTTCGATGATGCGCCTGATCCGAATGCGATGATATCCTCAAGTTCCTCCATCATGAATATATTGTAGAGGCACTCCTTGCCGAGTCTCGCATATGCGACATTCTCCTGGTTTGTATTTCTGGTAGTCCCGTGTGTGTTTTTCTGTCGGTACATATAGTAGGGCTCGTAGCCATGCTCCTTCAAAAAGTCGTAGCTACCCTTTTGCAGCACCGGTATCAGCGTGTCTTCCGGCCTTATAAGCCCGCCGGTCTCCATCTGCTCGCGTCTGAGTCTTGAGGCTCTCTTGATCACGAGAGTATGTACCGTGATGCTGTCCGGTCCGAGATCGTAAACCTGATTCAGAGTGTTGTAAAAATCAACCTCATCCTCCTCCGGCAGTCCCACGATCAGATCCATGTTTATGTTATCAAACCCGACCTCTCTGGCCATGCGGAAAGCCTCTCTGACCTGATCGACGGTATGCGTTCTTCCAAGCCTTTTCAAAGTATCCTGCAGCATCGACTGCGGATTTATGGAGACTCGATTTACTCCTGCATTTTTCATGATCTGCAGCTTTTCCATGTCCACACTGTCAGGTCGTCCTGCCTCCACTGTGAACTCTATGACCTCATCCATGGGGAGTTTTCTTCGGATGATATCCATAAGTCTCTTTAAGTCAGCAGCCTCAAGTGACGTCGGTGTCCCTCCTCCCACATAGATGGAGTGTAACGTCCTCTTTTTCCTCTGCGCATGAGTGAACACATCGACAAAATCCATCTCCTTTTCCAGAGCATCCAGATAGTCGCTGACCCTGTTTTGATATTGTTTTACGGGATATGAAGAAAAAGTGCAATACTCGCATATTGACGGGCAGAACGGTATCCCAACATAAACACTGTAGCCGGCATCCAGATTAAGCCCGCTCATCGCGTGATGCTCATTTACGGCCACATCGAGCACGAGCTCAGCCTTCTCAGGATATACCAGATAATCATCCATCAGTATCTCGAAGGACTCCTGTCTGGAGTTCGTCTCAGTCAACAATCTGTAAGCGATCTTTGCCGGCCTGATACCGGTGAGGATCCCCCACGGCAGAGCCGAGTTACTTCTTCTCGAGAAAAATCTGTAGGCCTCTCTCTTTACAACCTCTTTGTTGTAATCCTCTAAAACAGTCTCAAGAATCTCTTTACCCTTCAAGAGTATACGAAGCGGATAGTCCTCGCGGTTGGACCAATCCTCACGCGTGACTACCTCACACTCCCTCTCGGGGTAAAAGCTATTTGCAAGTGTCATCAGATCATAAGCAAACTCGCCGTTTTTATGTTCGCTCGATGCTTTGATCTCAATAGTGATCATCTATTTGTTCCTCCATGGTTAGTCGTTATGCGTATGGGTTATTAGCAATCTCATAACCTACGTCCGTTGCCGGCCCGTGCCCCGGAAGTATCTTTGTATCGTCCGGTAACGAAAGTATCTTCTCACGCACCGACTGAAGTATCTCCTTCATGCTCCCCGTCGGAAGGTCCGTACGTCCTATCGACTCCATAAAAATGGTGTCGCCCGCGAAAAGCACTCCCTCATCTTCGAGATAGTAACAACATCCGCCTCTCGTATGTCCCGGGGTATGTATAACTTTAAAATCCATTCCCGCTAAAGATAACACTTCTCCATCTCTCACCGTGCATTCCGGCTCGATCGCAGAACCGCTGCCCATGAGTCCCATAGAGCCGTTCTTCATCGGGTCCGTGATCAGATCCATCTCCTCCTCGAGGATATAGACCTTCCCGCCCATCTGAGCGGTGAGTTCCGGCACTCCCTCGTAGTGATCGAAATGCCCATGTGTAAGAAGCACCGCGGACAGGCTCATCCCGTCATCCTTAAGAACCTTGGCGATCCTGTCACCGCTTGCTCCGGGATCTACCACTACACAGTCCGTGCGGCCTTCTACGTTTGCGATGTAACAGTTCGTCCCGACCGGTCCTACCGTCATGGCGCGAATGATGACATTTTTCTTATCAGCCATTAGTGCTCCTCTCTATATCAGTGACACTCTCTATCTGGCGGAGCTTTTTCAGAAGCTCGTCAAGCTGTGCCACGCGATGGATCTCAAATCCGATGGTTATGGTAGCCTTGTCCTGTTTATTGGTACGGACATTCATGGAGCGGACATCTATCTTGCCCTCCGTAAACACCCTCGAGATATCCATAAGGATACCGTTTCTGTTGTTGCAGTAGAGGATGATCTCGACAGGATATGTTCCCTCGCCGTCTCTGGCGTTCTGCGACCATTCCGCCTCTATCAGGCGGTTCCTCTCGCTCTCCGGCAGATGGATCATGTTCACGCAGTCAGTACGATGTATGGAAATACCACGCCCTCTGGTCACGAATCCTACGATCTCATCTCCCGGCACCGGTGAACAGCACCTCGAAAAACGCACCGCAAGGTCATTCAGACCTTCGACTATGATACCGCTCTTGCTTTCGAGCGCCTCTCTCGTTTTATCAAGTCCACCATGCTCTCTGGCTTCTCTGGCTTTTTCTACAACCTCGATCACCTGCTGATCGGATATGATGCGGTTCGTGGAATGCTTGTATCGTTCCTGAAGCTTCTCGACCACCTGACCTTCCTTTAGCCCGCCGTGTCCGACCGCCGCACAGATGGCATCCCAGTCAGAAAAACCGTATTTCTGCAGCACAGCATTCATAAGCTCCGGCTTCATAAGATCCGAAAGCACCACGCTGTGCTTTTTGCAGTATGCATTTATGAGTTCCTTGCCCCGTTCGATATTCTCTTCCTTGAACTGCTGTCGGAACCACTGATTTATCTTGTTTCTGGCCTGTGTACTCTTTACGATCTTGAGCCAGTCACGGCTCGGACCTTTAGAGTTCTGGCTCGTGATGATCTCGATACGGTCACCATTCTGGATCTCGTAATCATTCGTTACGATGTTTCCGTTTACCCTCGCTCCGACCATCCTGTTACCGACCGCAGTGTGAACCGAATACGCAAAATCGATCGGCGTCGAGCCCGTAGGAAGAGTCTTTACATCTCCATCAGGCGTGAAACAGTATATCCTGTCTGAAAAAAGGTCAAGATCGCTCTTTATGATGCTTAAGAACTCTCTGTTGTCATCCATGTCATGCTGCCATTCAAGAATACGACGCAGCCATGCCATTTTTTCACGTTCGCCGTCATCCAACGTACGATCGGAGGATCCTCCTGTTTCCTTGTATTTCCAGTGGGCGGCGATTCCATACTCGGCTGTTCTGTGCATCTCGTAGGTACGTATCTGTATCTCGAACGGCTGTCCGTCCGGACCGATCAGCGTCGTATGCAACGACTGATAGTTGTTCGGCTTCGGCATCGCGATATAGTCCTTGAAACGTCCCGGAATAGGCTTATACATCTCGTGAATGATACCGAGCGCCGTATAACATTCCTGATCCGTGTCAACTATGATACGTATGGCAAAAAGATCGTAGATCTGATCAAGGGATTTTTCCTGAGTGATCATCTTTCTGTAGATACTGAAAAGATGCTTGACACGTCCGTCGATGGTGGCGCTTATGCCGTTTTGCTCGAGATGAGTACCGACCTCCTCCATGATGTCCTTGATAAAGTTTGCCTTGGTCTTTTTAAGCTCTGAGAACTCATGCTTTAACTCTCTGTACTCATCCGGTTCCAGGTACTCTAACGCGAGGTCATCAAGCTCGACCTTTACCTTTGAAATACCGAGCCTGTCCGCGAGAGGCGCATAGATATCCATCGTCTCACGGGATTTTTCTTTTTGCTTCTCCGGCGGCATGAACTGCATCGTTCTCATGTTGTGCAGTCTGTCGGCAAGCTTTATGATGATGACTCTGATATCACTGGCCATGGCGAGGAACATTTTTCTGAGGTTCTCTGCCTGTACCTCGACCTTGTCAGTCGAATAATTGAGCTGGGTCAGCTTGGTGACACCGTCAACCAGTAGTGCAACCTCCTCGGAAAACTGCTCCGCGATATCCTCCGTGGTATACGAGGTGTCCTCGACCACATCGTGAAGCAGTCCGCCGACGATCGTCTCTTTGTCCATCTCCAGCTGAGCGAGTATGATCGCCACGCATACGGGATGAGTCAGATACGGCTCGCCCGAACGTCTCTTCTGGCCTTCGTGGGCTTTTTTTGCAAGATCATATGCTCTTCGGATCATATCCAGATCACTGGAAGGATGGTATGAACTCACGGTCTTCACCAGGATATCGAAAAGGACATCAGGATCGGTGAAGTTCGGTGGTATGACATCACTGGAAAGCTCACCGGTATCAAAACCTCTGGGGGTGAGCGTTGAGAGGATGGCTTCCTTTGCAGTCATCTCTTTAGGATCTGCCTGCTGGGTCTTTTGCGCGGACTTTCCGAAAAAAAGTGCCATATCATCCCTCCTCTCTCAAATATTTATCTCACAAAAAAACGCATAAATCAGCGTTTCCTTAATATATAATCAAAAACGGTGTTACCATCATACCACGCTTAAGGATTTTTTTCAACTGTTCTCTTGTCAAAAATTACAGTTTTTGCTTTTCTTTTCAAAAAAAATGTGGTATGATGATTAAGGAGCTAGCTACACTAAAAGAGGGCGTATCGCACTTTGTCGCCGACACGCCTCGGAATGGAGGATAACATGCTTTTAGTCGACCACGAAATCAAGATCCCATCCAAAGTAAATCCGAATCTTAAGCTTCGTGTATTGAAGGGACATTTTGCAACAGTTCACTCGCATATCAACTGCTATATCGATATGACCATGCTGAAGTACAGACACAGCGAAGCCGCTGAGGTTGCCAAGTCTATGGCGTCGGATTATCAGTATAACAAGCCTATAGATACCATCGTCGTGACAGACGGTTGCGAGGTCATCGGTGCTTATCTGGCCGAGGAGCTCAAGAAAAACGGTGTTATGTCATTAAACACGCATGATTCTCTGTACATCGTAACACCGGAGATCGGCGCGGGAGGTCAGATGATATTCCGTGACAATATCCAACCGATGATCAGAAACAAAAATATCCTGCTCTTACTCGCCTCCGCTACCACCGGACGCACCATCGCCCGCGGTATCGAGTGTATCCAGTACTATGGCGGTATCGTGCAGGGAGTATCAGCGATCTTCTCAGCATCAGGTGAGATTTTCGGTCATGAGGTTCACCACATCTTCGGTGCGGATGACCTTGATGATTATCAGGCATTCTCACAGGAGACCTGTCCTTTCTGTCAGAAGGGTCAGAAGCTCGATGCGATGGTTAACAGTTTTGGTTACTCGGAGCTATAGTTCACGGTGTCGAGCGCGGTCGGAGTTTCTCTCCCGACTCGCGACTACGTCGGCTCGCTGTGAGAGAACTCCTGCCGTCGACACCTGTGTGGAACTACAGCATAGAGTAAAACAGCAGTTAACCTATTAAATAAAATTAAGAATTAAGGTGCAGAAATAACAATGTTTAAGCGATTAAATTTAGGATTTATCGGCTTTGGTTTGATCGGAGGATCGATCGCAAAGGCTTTAAAAAAACAGGGCGCGGACATCCGCGTCCTTGTTTACAGTAGACGAGTAAATCCCGACCTTGAGGTCGGAGTAAGTGAGGGTGTGATCGATGAGATCGTTTACGATATCGACGATCACTTTTCTGACTGTGACGTGATATTTTTATGCGCTCCGGTGAGAAAGATCATAGACCTTCTCCCACGAGTAAAGGAGGTCGCATCAGGCGAGTGTATCATCACCGATGTAGGCAGCGTAAAAGGCGAGATCGTACGTGCTGCCGCTGAGCTTGGTATGAGCGATAAGTTTATCGGCGGACATCCCATGGCCGGCTCGGAAAAGACGGGATATGCAAATGCTACCGATATCCTCCTTGAAAACGCCTATTATCTGCTTACACCAACCGAGAATAACTCGGATGCAGATATAGATCTTTTAAAAGACCTTGTCAAAATGACCGGTGCAACCTGCGTCGTTCTGGATCCTGACAAGCATGATCACATCACTGCTGCCATCTCACACGTTCCGCACCTTTTGGCGGTGGCCCTGGTAAATCTGGTACGTAAACATGACGATGAGGAACAAACATTAAAGACCTTTGCAGCAGGCGGTTTCAGAGACATCACGCGTATAGCCTCATCATCACCTCAGATGTGGGAGGAGATATGCCTGACCAACTCCATAGCCATAGATGAACTTCTCGCGGAACTTGAGAGCATGATAAAAGATTACCGTGATGAGATCCGGGGCGGAGACGGCGATTCCATATTCGATGCCTTCGAAACGGCAGGTGACTATCGTAATTCCCTACCAAAAAAAGCCAATGCGTTGGTCGGAAAAACGCACGAGCTTTTTGTAAACATCGATGACAGACCGGGAGCCATAGCAAGTATCGCTACCATCCTGTCAGTCGGTGGACTCAGTATCAGAAATATCGGTATCATTAACAACCGTGAGTTTGCTGACGGAGTTCTTCGTATCGAACTCAATTCAGACGATGACGTATCAACTGCACGTGATCTGCTGATGAAGCACGGTTACGAGGTCGTGGAGAGATCATAAAGGTATGACTCTCAAAAGTCTTCCTTGATCCCCACTTCCACATCATCAGGGTTTAAACTCTGCATATCAACTGTAGGCGTTAAACTCTGCGCAGGCGCTGTATCATTTTCCATCTTCGTTTCAGGATGAAGCAGTGTCGAGTGCTTTTTCTGAGCGTTCATAAGCATCTCTATACGTTCTTTATCTGAAATATGTTCTTTCTTCTGTCTGAACATCCTTTCGCGCATCTTGTCTTCCAGCCACTCTATGCCTTTCCGAACTCTTATCAGCTCGAACAGAGCCATCCTTCCTCTCTCGATAAGGACCGAGATTCCCAGACACAGCGCAGAGAAAGCGAGAACAATCCCGACGAGCTCGATACCGCTCCTGGCTTGCAAAAATGCAAATCTTCCCGGCAAAACATGCCACCATACCAGCATATGACTGCATATGATATAAGCCGCAAAAACAGCCGGTGCACAGAACCTTATAAACTTTTGCATGTCACCGTCCTTTTTGATACGCAGCTTTGAAAAAAGGATGACAAACGCCATCGATGATATGACTAATGTCGGAGCGGTAAGATCAACAAAAGTATCTCCGGATATCCGGATATTCAAAAAGACAAAGGTCGGTGTTACCATCTTCCAGACCCATGTGAAGAAGTTGCAAAGAACGATGATAAGAATGAGCGTCCTATTCTTCATATATGCGCCGATCTCGCATTTTTTGATAACGGCACCGGCGAAATACATGATAACCAGCCATGCAAGAGAAAACCCGTTCCCCGGGGTAAACTTATCAGCCCAAAAATCATACGCACTGAATACGATAAGAAGAGCAACGAATACTTTTTTCAGCTTCTCCTCCGAGAACGACCTTATCACCACATCCAAAAATGGCATAAGGACAAACAGACCTGTATATGCGGTGAAATACCAGTAAACACCACACGTTACCGGAAAGAATGAAACAGCTATATCCGTTCCGCTCATCCCATCTTCAAGCACTGCATTTCCGATAAGAGTCAAAGCGACGCTGTATGTAAAAACCATCAGCCAACGCATGACATATTTGGACACTCTGAACGGCTTTTTCTCCTCTGAAAACCCGGTGTATCCGCTGATCAACGCAAAAATATTGATCGATCCAAAAGCTATGATCTCCATAGCCCATATAATACTTACGTTGGCGCCATCTCCCGTAACGCCCAACAGACCACCCTGTCCGATAGTATGAAGCATCATAACAAAAAACATCGCTACGATCCTCAAAAGATCTATCCCATCATTACGCTCTTTCGTTCTCATGTCTCCTCTTCTCCTATATCATCGTGCATTTCACTTCCGGTTTATCCTATGATTGAAATGCGCATCACAACTAAAGATTATCTCATAAAACAGGTATTTTTGCAATAACATATTTGACAATAAACACGAAAAAAAGTATTATTAGATGTACAATCTTATAACGAAACGGAGATTCACATGAAAACCAGCGATTTTTACTACGAATTACCCGAAGAACTGATCGCCCAGGATCCGCTTACGGACAGGAGCGCATCAAGACTTATGGTACTTGATAAAGATAAAAAAAACATCACACACCGATCCTTTAAGGATATATGTGAGTACTTAAGACCCGGAGACTGCCTGGTAAGAAACAATACACGCGTCATCCCTGCGAGACTGCTTGGCGTAAAGCCTGATACACAGGCGCACGTCGAAGTATTTTTGCTGAAGCGAAGGAGCGGTGATGTATGGGAGACTCTCGTTAAGCCCGGGAAGAAACTCAGACCCGGAGCGAAGGTAGTATTCGGCGGCGACGGATCCGATGCTCCTCTTCGCGGAGAGATACTCGAAGTACTGCCTGACGGGAACAGGCTTGTCAGATTCAGTTATGACGGGATCTTTGAAGAGGTTTTGGATGTACTCGGTCAGACCCCTCTCCCGCCGTATATCCATCACGAGCTCGCAGACAGAAACCGTTACCAGACCGTCTACGCAAAATACGACGGTTCTGCTGCAGCCCCCACAGCCGGACTCCATTTCACCGAGGAGCTTTTTGATAGGGTGAAAAAGATGGGTGTTGAGGTAGCAGATGTCACGCTACATGTCGGCCTCGGGACATTCCGTCCGGTAAAGGTCGATGATGTGACCGAACATCACATGCATTCGGAATGGTATCAGATTCTGCCTGAGGAAGCAGACAAGATAAACAGAATAAAAAAAGCCGGCGGACGCATCATCTGCGTAGGCACCACCAGCTGCCGCACCATCGAGTCCGCCACGGATGAGAACGGGATCCTCATCCCGGGCGAAGGCGATACGGATATATTTATCTATCCCGGTTACAGGTTCAAGATACTTGATGCTCTGATCACGAACTTCCACCTGCCGGAGTCCACACTCCTTATGCTGGTCTCCGCACTCGCCGGACGCGATTTCATCCTTCAGGCGTATGAGGAAGCTGTAAAAGAACGTTACAGGTTTTTCTCATTCGGAGATGCGATGCTTATCTGCTCTTCGCAGTCTTGATCGCTCGCTGACAGAAGGTTTCCTGCGCGCCTATCGCTTTTTTGCCGCGCATATCGATCTTCTCATATGTTCCGTCCGGCTGCATGATACGGGCCTTCTTGGTATCCGACAGCTGCACCTTCAGTATGTCGATCACATCTTCCTTGAGGACAGGATCCTCTACAGGGAACAGAATCTCGACGCGCTTGTCAAGGTTTCTCGGCATCCAATCGGCGCTCCCCATGAATATCTCAGGTGAGCCGTCATTCTCAAAATAAAATATACGTGAATGCTCAAGGAATGTTCCGACTATGGAGCGCACGGTTATATTCTCGCTAAGCCCCGGTATCCCCGCCTTCAGACAGCAGATACCACGGATGATAAGGTCTATCTTTACCCCCTGCTCAGATGCTCTATACAGGGCTTCTATAACCTCCCTGTCACAAAGGGAGTTCATCTTTGCTACGATCCTTCCCACTCTGCCGCGTTTTGCGTTCATCGATTCGCGTTCTATGAGCTCGAGGAACTTGTCACGGAGCCACTGAGGAGCGAGCGTAAGCTTGTTCCAACCGAGAGGCTCAGAGTATCCCGAAAGCATATTAAAGACTGCCGTTGCGTCCTCACCGTAACTGCGTTTGCATGTGAGCAGTCCCATATCCGTATATAGTTTCGCGGTGGAATCATTGTAGTTACCGGTTCCAAGGTGGACATAACGACGTATGCCATCCTCCTCACGACGTACGACCAAAGTGATCTTTGAGTGAGTCTTTAAGCCGACCAGACCGTAGATAACGTGGCACCCGGCCTCCTCAAGTTTTCTCGCCCAAACGATGTTGTTTTCCTCGTCAAAACGCGCCTTCAGCTCGACGAGCACCGAAACCTGCTTGCCGTTTTCAGCAGCGGCAGCGAGCGAAGCGATGATAGGCGAGTGCGAGCTGACACGGTATAATGTCTGCTTGATAGCGAGCACATCCGGATCCTGAGAAGCCTCACGGATGAATCGTACGACCGGATCGAATGTCTCATACGGATGGTGTAACAGAATATCATGCTCTCTGATCTGATCAAAAAGGTCCTCATCACGCTTCAAATACTTCGGCTGCTGAGGAGTATATGGTTTGTCCTTCAGATGATCGAATCCGTCAAAATTGTATACCTTCATCAAAAATGTCAAATCCAGCGGACCGTTGATACGATAGATCGCCTCCTCATTGATGGGAAGTTCTCTTTTCAGCACCTTCAAAAGCTGCTTGTCAATGCCGGATTCTACCTCAAGACGGATAGGCTCACCCCACTGACGGCGCTTTAACTGTCTCTCTATCTCTATCAGAAGATCAGCCGCCTCATCCTCGTCGAACGGCAGATCCGCATTTCTCATGACACGATAAGGTGTCGCACATAATACCTTATAACCTGAAAACAGGCGATGGATATTTTTCTCTATGATCTGTTCCAAAAGGATAACAGTCGTACACTCATCTTCATCGGTAGGGATGGTCACGACTCTCGGAAGACCCGACGGTACCTGAACGGTAGCGAAGTCGACAGTATTTTTGTTCTGCTTATCCTGTATGAGGGCTCCGATATTCAGATAACCGGTTCTGATCAAAGGGAACGGTCTCGATGAATCGACGGCCATCGGTGTCAACACGGGGAAAACCTCCGAGCGGAAATACTTGTCAACGTATGAAGCCTGCTCCTCATTCAGAGCCTCGAAATATGACACGATCTTCAGACCATTTTTCTTTAAGAGAGGCAAAAATGAGCGGTTGTATGTGTTGTACTGGCGCTCAACAAAATCATGCGTGTACGTAAGTATCGCCTCGATCTGCTCACGCGCAGTCATGCCTGCGATGTCAAGTCCCTTGTAGCCGGCATTTACCTGATCCTTCAGAGATGCAACACGCACCATGAAAAACTCATCAAGATTTGATGAGGTGATGCTTAGGAATTTCAGTCGTTCCATCAGAGGAATAGACGCATCTCGCGCCTCCTCAAGGATACGGACATCGAAATCCAGCCATGATAATTCTCTGTTATTAAAACGTTCTGAATCAGTCATTTTTTCCTCCATGATTATAGATTTCGTCCTGTCTTCTTTTGTATGAGTTTCGGACGTATACCGAATATTTCCTCGAAAGCACTCGCCTTGTCGTGAAAAAGTCCCTTCTCTAAAGTGATATCCTCCATCGTCTCTGCTGTTACCAGAAGGACATCTCCCTCTACGGACACACCGATACGTTTGATCTTATGACGGTTACTCTTGTCAAGGACGTTTGCTATTTTTACGATGGCATTAAGTTTAACGACAGTGATGTACTGGTCCTTTGAGATGTCTTCATTTAAAGCCATATAATCCGGAAAGCGGTCTTCGTTATAACGGATCATATTCGCTATCATTCTGCGTTCTCTGTCCGATATCCCGATGATCTCCGTATTCATCAGAATGTGATAGGCATTCTCGCGTGAATGTATATCGCTTATAAATGATCCCACATTGTGCAAAAGTACTCCGAGCTGTAGCAAAAGCCTTTCTCTTTTTCCGAGTCCGTGAAGCTTTTTTATCTTGTCAAAGATCTGTAATGAAAGCCTCTCGACTGTCTCTACGTGATCGATATCACTGTGATATTTTGCAGCGATATTACGCGCACTCGAGATGATGTCCAAATTGAAATCGTGATCAGGAAGGATACGCAAACGCTTCTCAGCGAACTCCGCAGCCATCGCATCGCACAGATCGATCGGAGAAAGAATGAACTTATTACAGTCTGCCATGATCGCTATTTTTCTGAGAATAAGAACCGTGGGCAGGACGAGTTTTGAGTTCTCGGGAGAGATGCCGGTAAACAGTTTGACCTTATTCAGACTTTTGCTCTTTATGATGCCGTCAAACTCGACTTTCTGATCTTTCATGTAGTGATATGCATCAGGGATCATACCTCCGACAGCCACGATATGCTTTATCTTTACACCGTCTAAGTAAAGCTTGAAAAAGCTTGTGATATCCTTTTCTATATACTCATCGATGAGCTCGTTGTAATCATACGCCTCGTCCTCCATTACCTGCAACAGTTCCTGGATTCGTGAGGAGCCTAAGAGCAGGTTTTCGGTAACCTGCAAAAGTCCGTCCTTAAAGAATGAAAGCTGCATCGATCCCGCGCCGACATCGACCGCAAGCATACCCTCTTCACTGAGTGCGGAAAAGTTCGGCTCATTCATTGCCAGCGCTTTATAATACAAAAAGCGCGCCTCACTGTTAGAGAGAATACGCGCATTATATCCCGTCTGAATACGGATCTGATCAAGCAACACGAGCATGTTTTCCGCCTCGCGGATACCGCTGGTTCCGCAGACATCAGAAGAGTCGACACCGAACTCGTTCATGATACGTGTGAAATCATTCAAAGTTTCACAGATCTCTGTCATGCTCCTGTAGGAGATGTAGCCTGCTCTGTAGGTCTCCACGCCAATAGCGAATTTACGACGCACGTGGGTTAATTCCGTGATACCTGTTTTCTTGGAAATCTCGTAGATCTTTAGTGCGAGTTCGGATGAACCGAGATTGATCGCGCCGAAGATGTGACCTGCCATAGACGACTCCTCCTGCTGATGTTCATCATAGAATTAAGATATTACAAATATTATATCGTTCATACGGGGTTTCGTCAATAGAAAAGTAGAGATACGATCATTTGCCGATCGCCTTACGTGCGAGCATATCAGCATGATCGTTCCACTCATCGCCGGAGTGACCTGTGACTTTGACAAAATCAATGGAAAGACCGCTAAGACGCATCTGCTGATAATATTCTTTGTAAACTCTGGTCCCTTCTTTTTTTGTCTTCCACGCCCCTGTGCACCAGTCCGCGATACCCTGATAATCATGATAGATGACCAGATGATCTATCCCGCGTATACTGGCTTCTCTCATGGCCATCATGGATGCCATGACTTCGCCGGATACGTTTCGCATGGTCGCGGCATCGGGATTACTCCCTTTTTCGGACAGCTCTATCAGCTTCCCGTCCGTAAAAAAAGCAACACCCGCGCCGTACTCACCGGTCTCATTATTAAAGCTTCCATCGACATAGGCAATAGCCTCGCCGACTCCCGTAACCGGGTATCCCATATCAATCCTCCTTTACGCCACTGCCGCTCCCGTGAGAAAGAAGTAAAGCAGTACTGCGATACCAAGGATAATCCTATAGACGCCAAACGCTTTGAAGTCATGCTTTCTGATGTAACCCATCAGGAACTTGATAACGAAAAGCGATACGACAAAGGCTACTACCATACCCACTCCGAGTGTGATATAGCCCATCATATCGAAATGAAGTCCGTGCTTTACTACCTTCAGAAGGCTCGCTCCGAACATGACCGGTATCGCCAGATAAAACGTAAACTCAGCTGCAGCGCTTCTCGCAACACCGAGAAGCAAAGCTCCGATGATCGTCGCTCCCGAGCGCGATGTCCCGGGTACAACGGCAGCCAGAACCTGAAAAATACCTATGATGATTGCGGATGAGAATCCGATATCCGCGACAGTCTTCATAACGGGGTTTCGTCCCTTGTTCCATATCTCTACTATGATAAAGAGAATACCGTAGATTATCAGAGCGCCCGCCACGACAAACGCGTTATAGAACAGCTCGTCTATCATGTCATCGATAGTAAATCCCACGATAGCGGCAGGGACGCTGGCAATTGCTATCTTAACCCAGAGCAGGAATACATCCCCTTTGATGATGCTCTCACCTCTGGCTCTCTTTACGAATCTGAACGGCCACAGCTTCGACCAGAATAGTATCACGACAGCCATGATGGCACCGAGCTGTACCACGACGAGGAACATGGACTGAAACTCCTCATCGGAGAACGACATAAACTGGTTAACCAAGATCATATGACCTGTTGAGCTGACCGGCAGCCACTCCGTGATGCCCTCAACTATTCCCAAAACCAAGGCAACTAATATATCAAATGCACCCATTTTTAAATCCTTCCTTTCCAGACAATATACTTACTTTACCACACTTTAAAAATATTATCAAGAATATTTGCCAAAAACTCTTTCTTATGTTATAATATTATGACATGTGTAAAATGCACAAGTTTTGGGGGATTGCAATGAATTCATTTTTGAAGAAGTATATAGATCCGTTGGTACCTATATGGGCTCTGGTACCTCTTTTGTTGTGCTTTGCGCTAAATTGCGTTGTTTACTGGGTTACCATGGCTCTGTGCGGTGACCTGCCCCACTACAATCTGACATTGCCTATAGACAACAAAGTTCCCGTGATGACGGGATGGATATTCATATATCTTTGCTACTGCTATGTATTCTGGGCTTTGAGCTACTGCTACATCGCCAAGGTCCTTCGCAAAAGACCCATCGATCTTTTCAGATTCATAGTGGCAGATATGATGAGCAGGCTTGTATGTATGTTTTTCTTTATATTTTTGCCGACTACAAACGTACGACCGGATATCGTAGGAACCTCATTTGCCGACGAGCTTACCAGATTCCTTTATTCGATCGATCAGCCGACAAATCTTTTTCCTTCGATCCACTGCCTGGTCAGCTGGCTGTGCTTCATAGGGATCAGAAATGAAAAAAGTGTCCCGCTCGCGACCAAGATCTTTTCATGTGTTTCGGCGATACTTATCATGCTGTCAACCCAGTTTCTGAAGCAGCACTATGTCGTAGACATGGTCTCAGGAATACTACTCGGTGAGCTGTGCTTTATCATAGCGAACAGAGTCAATCTTCCCGTATACATAACACGTTGGTACTCGAAGCTTGTCAGGCGCATAGTACCGGGAGCGAGGCTACAGTGACATGAAGAAGAATCTTTATAAAAATCTCTTTAACGTGGGATTTCTGCTCGCACTGCTCATACTGACGATATGGCTTATCTTCAAGGATCAGGATATCGGACAGATATTCAAGCTTCTGTCAGATATACCGATCATATTTATGATCGTATGTTTTTTTCTCGTTATATTCTTCGTATGTAGCGAGTCCGTCATCATCAAATATCTGATGAGCACGGTAAACATAAAGGTTCCGCTTTTAAATTGTATAAGGTATTCCTTCGTGGGATTTTTCTATAGCTGCATCACTCCGTCGGCGAGCGGCGGACAGCCTATGCAGATTTTCTACATGAAGAGGCAGAATATCGACATCCCAACCGCCACGATCATCCTGATGGTCGTGACGATAGAATATAAGTTTGTTCTTGTCGCGGTAGGTCTGGGGCTGATCGCATTCGGTCAGGGCCTGCTTGCTACTGTTGATCCTGAGGTTGTTTTCTTCCTCTATGTAGGCATCGTGTTGAATGTCTTTTGTGTGGCATTCATGAGCATCCTGGTGTTCATGCCGAACACTGCGAAGTTCGGTATCACAAAGGGATACGAGCTTTTAAAAAAGCTACATATCATGAAGGAGAAGAACAATCGCAAAGAGCGCCTCGAGCGTTCCATGGAAAAATATAAACACGCGTCGGCGTACTTAAAAGCAAACAAGCTTGCGGTATTCAATACGACGCTCATAACATTTTTGCAGAGATTCTTTTTGTTCTTTATCACCTATATTGTTTATCTGGCGATGGGGAACTCGGAAAAGGACGCGATCACGATCACGCTTTTGCAGGCGATCGTATCAATAGCGGTCGACATGCTTCCGCTCCCGGGAGGTATGGGCATCAGCGAAAGGCTGTACCTGCTCATCTTCTCTCCGATATTCGGAGGCAGTACGGCGGCAGTTGCATCGATGATGGTCAGCCGTGGATTTTCGTACTATGTGCTGGTTATCGTCAGCGCAGTCATAGCGGTCATCACACATCTGACCGTGCGTGCGCCGGAGGATCCCAAGCCGCGTATGCTGTTCAGGCATCCGGACCGCACCAGAGCATCAAAGGACAAGATCCGAAACGGATCGGAGGACATATAAAAGGAGGGTTCCAAAAACTATGATCGGAGTCTACAATCACTCAGTTATCGTGACTTATCTGGGAGTTGCGCTCGCGATAACGGGAATGGTGTTTTCGTTTAACGGGTATTTTGAATACGCGATACTCTGCCTCGCTTTGGCAGGTGCGTGCGATACCTTTGACGGGAAGATAGCGCGCGCCATGAAAAACAGGACTGAGGAACAGATCATCTTCGGCGTTCAGATCGACTCTCTGTGCGACATGGTATGCTTCGGCGTCACTCCCGCGGTCATCGCTTACAACATGGGACTTCAGCGTCCGTGGGGCATCGCGGTTGAGATCATCTTTGTTCTGTGCGGCGCGATCCGTCTCGCTTATTTCAATGTGATGGAGGAGCTGAAGAAAAAGGAACCGCCGACAGAGGGCGCGAAGTATTTCAGAGGAATGCCTATCACCACGATCACGATAATATTCCCCGTGATCTACCTTTTTGAGCCGTATGTAGGACATGAGGTATTTGTCCTGATCCTCGCGATCAGCATGCTCCTCACGGCATTTTTCTACGTATTTGACATACGTATCAAAAAGCCGGGAAACGCCGGTATCGCGGTAATGATGGTATTCGTAACGATCGTGATGCTTCGCGTACTGCATATATTCTGGTAACTGACGAGGTGAGATATGGATTATATAGATCTTGATGGAAAAAAGATCGTCGAGGAGACCGGACAGGACCGTCTCCTGACATTTTTATACACAAATAAATTTGGACGTATGCTTTTAAAGCCTTTGGTACAGCCGGGTATCTCAAAGCTTTCCGGTCGACTCTTATCTTCCTTTACTTCGCGTCATTTGGTAAGTCCTTTTATCAAAAAAGAGAACATAGACATGACGGATTTTCCGAAAAGAAAATACACGTCGTTTAATGATTTTTTTACGAGAAAGATAAGTGAAGGAGCCAGACCCATAGATCCGGATCAGAATGCTCTTATAAGCCCGTGCGACTGCAGAGCGACTGTCTATCCGATCATGAATAATTCCAATTTTTCGATCAAACATACGGAGTACACTCTCCGCTCTTTGCTTCACTCGAGAAAGCTCGCTGACAAGTTTCAGGGAGGTTATCTGTATGTACTCCGCCTGACTGTCTCTGACTACCACCGCTACGTTTACGCGGCATCAGGACGCCAGTCAAAACAGTATCGCATCGAAGGCAGTTTTCACACGGTCAACCCCGTCGCAAATGACTATCTCCCAATCTACAAGGAAAATACGCGCGAATATACGCTGATCCACACTGAGGAGTTCGGCGACGTTCTGCAGATGGAGGTCGGTGCACTGCTCGTTGGAAAGATCAAAAATCACAAGGATTCCTGCTATTGTGTCCGCGGTGAAGAAAAGGGATTCTTCGAGTATGGCGGCTCGACTATCATTGTCATAACCGAGCCGGGGGCGGTGAAGCCGCGAGAGGATCTGCTCGCGAACACGCGTAATGGATTTGAGACTCGCTTGTTACAGGGACAGGCGATAGGTACAAAATAACGAAGTCGAATCCTATTCAAATGGCTCCATTAATCTTATCAGTCATATCCTTAATCAAATCAATAACTCGAGCAACTATATCGTCGGTCGGGACTTTCTCTTCGATGGACTTGTCACGCGTAGACAACTCAACGACGGATTCGCCGAGATTACGCGGGCTGACTACGAGACGGATCGGTACTCCGAGGAGATCCGCGTCAGAGAACATAACTCCCGGGCGCGCCTTACGGTCATCATAGATGACCTCGACGCCGTTTTTCTGAAGCTCATCGTAAAGATTATCAGCGAATTTGCGGGTAGCCTCATCATCAACCCTGAGAGCACATAAGTGTACCTGCCACGGAGCGATCGTGATAGGCCAGATCGGTCCGTACTCATCGTGATGAGCCTCACATACGGAAGCTGCGAGACGACCGACACCGATACCATAGCATCCCATTATCGGAGTCTGTGTCTGTCCTTCTGCATCGAGGTAAGTCATGTTCATCGACTTCGTATATTTGGTTCCGAGCTGGAAGATGTTTCCTACCTCGATACCTCTTGAGATCTTTATCATCGGCTTGCCGCACTTCGGGCATATGCCGCCCTCTGTGATCTTTGCCACATCCACATACTCTGCATCCGGGATATCACGCTCCATGCAAAGACCGGTGTAGTGATACTCATCCTCGTTCGCACCGCATGAGAGATTGTTTGTTCCCTGGAGCGACTTGTCATAGATCACAGTCGGCTTTCCTGAGATCGTCAGATTAACCGGACCGGTATAACCTGCGTGAAGTCCGCTTTCCGGTGTAATCTCTGCAGGATGTACATCCTCACCGAGATAATTTGTAAGCTTGGTCTCGTTCACATCGAGATCACCGCGAAGGAACACAACGACATATTCGTCGTCCATGTTTTTCTGATACATCACAGCCTTACAGGACTGCTCTACCGGTGTTTTTAAAAATTCGCAGACATCCTCGATCGTCTGTTTACCCGGTGTGTGAACCTTGGTAAGAGGCTCGTCCGGACCATTTTTCTCATTTTTAATGATAGACTCAGCGGCTTCCATATTCGCTCTGTAATCACAGTCATCGTTCCCGCAGATCGCAAGCGAGTCCTCTCCTACAGGTGTGAGGAGCATGTACTCATGGGCGATACTTCCGCCCATCATTCCGGAATCCGACTTCACGGTGATGACCTCAGGCACTCCCGCTCTCGCGAAGATACGGTTGTACGCCTCATATACCACCTGATAGTACTCCTCGAGATCCTCCTGTGAGGTGTGGAAGGAATACGCATCCTTCATCGTGAACTCGCGTACGCGGATAAGACCGGCACGCGGTCTCGCCTCGTCGCGGAACTTCGTCTGGATCTGGTATATCATAAACGGATAGTTCTGATAACTGTTTGCGTAATCTCTTACGAGATGTACGGCTGCCTCCTCGTGCGTCATGCCGAGAAGCATCTTTGCGCCGTTGCGATCGGTGAATCTGAGCATCTCAGAACCGATACTCTCATACCTGCCTGACTCCTCCCATATATTCGAACTCATCACAACAGGAAACAAAACCTCCTGTCCGTCGATAGCATCCATCTCCTCACGTATGATACGCTCTATCTTCTGGCATATCCTTTTGAGAGGCGGATACTGAGAGTAGATACCCTTTGCTATATCCTTCATATAACCGCCGCGCATCATCAGCGCATGGCTGTCGATCACGCAGTCAGTCGGTTTTTCCTTGAAACGATCTCCCACCATTTTATCAAGTTTCATTGTATTCTGCTCCTTCTGTAAAAATTCAGTAAACAACGCTAATATAATACATTATTTAAGGAAAAAAGTCAACAAAGATTAGAGCCATATAAAAAACGTTAAATATGTAGAATCTCTGTCAGAAAAAAACGGCGCAGAGGTTTTGACCCCTCCGCGCCGCGTGGTAACAATTATCGAACACTATTCTGTAGTGACCATCAAAGATTTCTGCACCTCTTTGACAAGCGCTATAGGGTAGTCACAGAAGTCAGATATTTCCTGTGGGAGCCTGCCCTTTAATAACATATCTTGTATTTTTTCCCTATCTCGTTCCTCGTGGCCCAATTCACGGCCTTTCTCTAATCCTTCCTCGCGGCCTCGATTGAGGATATCGTTTTCTTCGAAATCAAGTAATCTTCCGCCCATGATAGTCTCCGCTCCTTTCCTTATCGCCTCTGATGATCCTGCAAGCTCAAGTATTGCTTTGATCATCATACGCCTCAACAATCCATGTGTATATGCATCTATCTTTTGTTCATCAATAAGTCTTTTCAGTTCATCCTCGGTATCTTGGATATACTCAATCACTTCATTTTCAACTTCTCGTATTCGATCTACAGACGAACTTTTCAACCGCTTTTCAAAATTAAAGATATAAAACGGAAACAAAAACCATAGTTCCCTATCAATGATATCATCCAAAGTGTACGAAGACACCTTCATCACTGGCACATCGATAATCAGTGGTTTCCTTTCGGTCGGTGATTCCACCACCATTTGCATAACATCCGGTGTATTTGCCGTGTCTCTCAGATACAATACACCCGTTTTCGGGAATGTCACATACAACTTGTCATCATCGTATCTCGCATGACACAGTGCAACCGATGCATCATACTCAAAAAGCCTAATGAGGATAGCTGCATCACCGGCTATAGACTCACACTCCATGTGAAAGATATATTGGTTCTTCTCAAATCGGAGGTGTGAATCCATGATACGTTTTCTGTTATCCGCAAGAAACACCTCATTCTGAAGCGGCTCACACCTCGCATTAACATCGATGTGTTCAGAAAACATTTCATTAGTAAGTCTCGCCGCCAATGTGTCACCGTACGTGATCAACGTTCGAAAAATATCATCATACGGCGTAGACGTACCTATGGAATTCTTTGATTCTATTGCGTTACTCATAGACACTACTCCTTTCATTTTTTTTAAAGAAGTGTGTCTACATTATTATTGTACTACAATTTCATGCCTTGTCAAGAGCTTTTCGGACCGCAAATTCTACCATTTAGACAGAAAAATAGGGCGTATTACGTCGTTTTTGTGGATTGCGTTGATAACTCCGACAGTCAATATTTTTCAAGAATTACATCTGCAAATATGAATTTAAAAAATCGACGCGGAGGTTTTGACCCCTCCGCGCCGCTAACCATATATAATACAGGAAATAGAAAAATTGCTAGAACTGCATTCAGTTTTCTTTTTCTCTTATTATCTCTATACAGAATAATAATCCAGATAATACCCTCCGGGAGTTTTGAGGCTCCCGGAGAGTATGTGTGATATTAACCCTCACACGGGGGATGCTCGTGAGTTTTACTTCTTCACGAGGGAAGGTGGATTTCCATAGTCGATTCTGATGCTATGGAAATTATTTTGTATTGTAATATTTACGTCTTAAATCGTAATACTTTTGACAAGTAACACTATCCCTTTAAGGCGCTTCTGCAGCACTGAATGTAATAACGACATCGGCAACAACAAATCCGGTAGTCTCACCAGCATTAGCAGACTTCATTGTTACAGTGACAGTTCTTGTCTCGCCTGCCTCTGCGATCTCTGAAATGTCCCCTGTGACTGTATCTACCGTCCAATCGGTGAAATTCATGTCTTCAATCGCATTAGCCTTCGCTGCTACAGCCGTCTTGATCGCATCCTCATCTGCATTGTTGGCAACCTCAGCTGCAAGCGCTGATGCTGTCATCTTTGCTTCGTCTGCCTCTCTCTTTTGACCTTGTACATACGCTGCGGATGCCTCAAATGCAATCGTGACACCAGCAACCTCATATCCGTTCGTCTCGCCTGCGTTCGAAGATTTCATCGTCACGGTCACTGTCTTAGTATCACCAGCTGCCTCGATGCCTGAAATATCTCCTGTGACTGTATCAACAGTCCAATCGGTGTAGTTCATGCTCTCGATAGCGTTCGCCTTAGCTGCTACAGCCGTCTTGATCGCGTCGGCATCGGCATCGTTTGCAACAGTCGCAGCAAGTGCAGCTGCCGTCATCTTTTCTTCGTCAGCTTGTCTCTTGGTGTACTGCTCTGTAGCCTTAAACGTAATTACAACATTTGCCACGTCATAACCGTCAGACTCGCCAGCGTTTGAAGATTTCATCTTCACGCTCACGGTCTTCGTTCCACCGGCCTCTGTGATTCCTGAAATGTCCCCTGTGACTGTATCTACCGTCCAATCGGTGAAATTCATGTCTTC